>NZ_JAKSYK010000221.1:0-55058 GCF_022829425.1 Methylobacterium sp. J-072
CTCAGGACCAGCCCGCGGCGCAGGCCACAGGCTCAGGTGCCAACGATCCGACAGTCGCCGCCGGCTCTGGGGTGGCCACCCCAGAGCCGGCATCCCTCGCGGGACAGGGGCAATCTGACATGATTCGCTAATACAAGGTGCTGCGCAGCAGCCTCGAAGGAGCCCTCCAGCCGGCCGCGCGATCCCTGGAGGGCTCCTTCGAGGCTGCTGCGCAGCACCTCATGATGAGGGGGTGAGTGGGAGACCGGATCAAGAGAACGGAGCGCGCAGCATCATGGAAATCGCGATCGTCGGCGGCGGCCTGATGGGGCACGGCATCGCCCTGGTGCTGGCGCTCCACGGGCACGGCGTGCGGATCACCGACACGGATGCGGAGACCCGCGCGCGGGTGCCGGGTCTCATGGAATCGGCGCTGGCGACCCTGCAGGAGGAAGGCGCCGCCCCGGATGGGTGGGACGCCGCGCGGCTCGCACGGGCCGTCCGCGTCGAGGCCGAACTGGAGCCGGCGGTGGCGGGGGCCGGCCTGGTCATCGAAGCGATCACAGAGAATCCGGAAGCCAAGCGGGCCCTGTTCGCCGAGCTGGACCGGCTCTGCGCCGCCGATGCGATTCTGGCCAGCAACACCAGCTACCTCGATGTCTTCCCGCTGATCCCGCAGGCTCGCCAGGCGCGGGCGCTGGTGATGCACTGGTACACGCCGCCCTACATCGTTGACCTCGTCGACGTGGTGCCTGGCCCCGGCACGGATCCGGCCGTGGTCGCGGCGATGCGCGACCTGGTGCTCGGCCTCGGGCAGGTGCCGATCGTGCTCAAGCGCTTCATCCCCGGCTACATCGCCAACCGGATCCAGTCGGCGATCAGCGCCGTCGTCTACGAGCTTCTCGACGCCGACATCGCGGCGCCCCGGGAGATCGACGACGCGATCATCCACGGCCTGTCCCTGCGCATCCCGATCCTCGGCCACCTCGCCAAGGCCGACTTCACCGGGCTCGACCTGGCGCAGCGTGCCATGGCCAATGCGAGCCGCACGGCGCAGGGCGCGCCGATGCGCTCCAAGACCCTGGATGCCCTCTGCACCGAGGGCCGGACCGGGGTGATGGCGGGGCGCGGCTATTTCGACTGGGGCGGCCGGGCGCCCGCGGATCTGTTCCGCGAGCGCGACCGCAAGCTCCTGGCGCTCAAGAAGGCGATGGCCGGGATCGGCCGGATGGAGGGCACATGATCGGCGCGGACCTGTCCGGACGGCGCATCCTCGTCACCGGCGCCTCCTCGGGCATCGGGCTGGCGACGGTGACGCTGTTCGCCCGCAACGGCGCCAGCGTGGCCCTGAACCACCTGCCCGACGATCCCCGCGGCCCCGCGGAAGCCGAGCGTCTGGCCGCAGAGGGCCTGGCCGTGATGGCGCTGCCCGGGGACGTGTCCCAGCCCGGCGCGGCCGAGGCGATGGTGGCGGCCGGGATCGGGGCGCTGGGCGGCCTCGACGTGCTGGTCAACAATGCCGGGACCTCCGGCACCACGGCGCCGATCGCCTTCGAGGACCTCGACGCCATGACGGAAGAGTTCTGGCAGACGATTCTGGCGACCAACCTGATCGGCCCGTACCGCTGCGCGCGGGCCGCCGCGGCAAGTCTGAAAGAAAACCGCGGGGCGATCGTCAACACCGCCTCGGTGGCGGGGCTCGGGCGGCGGGGCTCGTCGATCGCCTATTCGGCCAGCAAGGCCGGGCTGATCAACCTGACCCGCAGCCTAGCCCGGGCGCTCGCCCCGGATGTGCGCGTCAACGCCGTCGCCCCGGGCCTCGTCGCCACCCCGTGGACCGAGCCCTGGCCGGAGGCGCGCAAGGCCGCGACCGTGCAGCACACGATGCTGCGCCGCATGGCCCGGCCCGAGGACATCGCCGAGACGATTTTCTTCCTGGCCGCGGGCGCCGCCTACATCACCGGCGAGACCATCACGGTCGATGGCGGGGCGATGTAGCCGCCTTCGTCCACGCACGGGACGGCAACGTCAGGATCAGGGCCAGGGAGAAAAAAATGTCCCGGACGACCGTCATCACCTGCGCCCTCACGGGCTCGTTCGACACACCCCGAAAAAACCCGGCGGTGCCGGTGAGCCCGAAGGCCATCGCCCAATCGGCCCTGGAGGCCGCCTCCGCCGGGGCCGCGGTGGTCCATATCCATGTCCGCGATCCCGAGACCGCCGCGCCCAGCATGGAGCTGGCCCATTACCGCGAGGTGGTCGAGCGGATCCGCGAGCAGAACGAGGCGGTGATCCTCAACCTCACCACCGGGGCCGGGGGCCGGTTCGTGCCCGGCGACCCCGACCCGTCGGTGGCCGGCCCCGGCACCACCTTCGTGTCGCCCGAGACCCGCACCCGGCACGTGTCGGCGCTACGCCCCGAGATCTGCACCCTCGACATCGCCACGATGAATTTCGGCGAGCACCTGTTCCTCAACACCCCCGCGCATCTGCGGGCCATGGCGGCGCAGATCCGCGCGGCCGGGGTGAAGCCGGAGATCGAGGTGTTCGATCTCGGTCAGATCGAGCTGGCCCGGCACCTGATCGCCGAGGGGCATCTCGCGCGGCCGCCCCTGTTCCAGATCTGCCTCGGCATCCCCTGGGGAGCGCCCGCGACCCCGGAGGCCCTGGTGGCGATGCGCGCTCGACTGCCCGAGGACGCGATCTGGTCGGCCTTCGGCATCGGCCGGGAGGAATTCCCGATCCTGGCGGTCGCCGCCGGCATGGGCGGCAATGTCCGGGTCGGGCTGGAGGACAACCTGTACCTGTCCCGGGGGATGCTGGCCCCGAGCAACGCCGCCCTGGTGGAGAAGGCGGTGAGCCTTCTGGCCCATCTCGACCGCGAGCCGGCCACCCCCGACGAGGCGCGGGCAATCTTTGGCCTGGCGCCGCGCGAGTGAAGGGCGGCCCTGACGGATCGCCCGCATCCTCTCACCCGCCCGTATCGGCCCCGATCCGGCCCGCCTAGACTGCATTCGGACGATATCCGAGCGGCGAACAACGCCGCCGCGTTCAAAAAAACAGGGAGTGAGACATGACGGTCCGCCACTGCGCCGCGGGACTGACGGGGCTTCTCTGCGCGCTCGGGGCCGGGGCGGCGCTTGCAGCCGACCTCGTGCCGGTGAAGATCGGCGTGCTGAACGACCGCTCCGGCGTCTACTTCGATTCCACCGGCGAGGGCGCGGTGGTGGCCGCCCGCATGGCGGTGGAGGATTTCAAGCCGGAGACGCACGGGTTGAAGGTCGAGGTCGTGGCCGCCGACCATCAGAACAAGCCCGATGTTGGCGCCTCGGTCGCCCGGCAATGGTACGACCGCGACGGCGTCGACGCGGTGTTCGACGTGCCGACCTCCTCGGTGGCGCTCGCCATCGCGCAGATCACCAAGGAGAAGAACAAGGCGTTCGTGAATTCCGGCGGCGGCACCGCCGACCTGACCGGCCCAGCCTGCACCCCCAACACCGTGCACTGGACCTACGACACCGCCGCCCTCGCCAACGGCACCGGCAAGGCCCTGCTCAAGCGCGGCGGCAAGACCTGGTACTTCATCACCGCCGATTACGCCTTCGGCCTCGCCCTGGAGCGCGACACCAAGGCGGTAGTGGAGAAGAACGGCGGCACGATCGTGGGCGGCGTGCGCACGCCGTTCCCGAACCCGGATTTCTCCTCGTTCCTGCTCCAGGCCCAGGGCTCGGGCGCACAGGTGATCGGCCTGGCCGATGCCGGGCTCGACGCCGCCACCGCGATCAAGCAGGCCCACGAATTCGGCATCCGCCAGGGCGGCCAGAAGATCGCGGCGCTGCTCATCGCCGACACCGACATCCACGCGCTGGGTCTCGAGGTGGCGCAGGGGCTGGAATTCACCGCGCCGTTCTACTGGGATATGAATGACGGCACGCGCGCCTTCGCGGCCCGGTTCGAGCAGCGCATGCCGGGCAAGAAGCCCACCGCCTACCAGGCCGGCGTGTATGCCGGATTGCTCCACTACCTCAAGGCGGTAGAGGCCCTGAAATCCGCGAAGGACGGCGCGGCGGTGGTCGCCAAGATGAAGGAGCTGCCCACCGACGATCCGCTGTTCGGCAAGGGCTACATCCGCCCCGACGGGCGCAAGATCCACCCGATGTACCTGTTCGAGGCCAAGGCGCCCGCCGAGTCGAAGGGCGGCTGGGACCTGTACAAGCTCCTGGAGACCATCCCCGGCGAGCAGGCCTTTCGGCCGATGAGCGAGGGCGGCTGCCCGATGGTGGCCGGCCTTTCGACGAAGTAGAGGCCTCCCGGCCATCCCGCCCAATCCCCTCATCCTGAGGCGACGAAGCGAAGCGGAGGCCTCGAAGGAGGCCTCCAGGGATCGCAGCACGGTCTGGGGGGCGCCTTCGCGAGTCGCGCGACACGCGAGCACCTCTCGATGCGGTCAGGAATGGGATGGCCGATCCTCAGGCCGCCCCGATCCCGTCGAGGGCCACCATGGCGTCGTCCGGCAGCGTCAGGTCGGCCGCCGCGAGGTTCTCGCGCAGGTGGCCGAGCGAGGACGTGCCCGGGATCAGCAGGATGTTGGGCGACCGGCGCAGCAGCCAGGCCAGCGCCACCTGCATGGACGTTGCCCCGAGCCCGGCCGCGACCTCCGACAGGGCCGTGGATTGCAGCGGGCTGAAACCGCCGAGCGGGAAGAACGGAACGTAGGCGGTGCCGGCGGCGGCCAGTTCGTCGATCAGGGCGTCATCGGCCCGGTGCGCGAGGTTGTACTGGTTCTGCACGCAGACGATCTCGGTGATGCGCCGCCCCTCGGCGACCTGCGCCCGCGTCGCGTTGCTCAGGCCGATCCGCCGGATCAGGCCCCGGCGCTGTAGCTCTGCCAGCACGGTCAGCGGCGCCTCGATCGATCCCTCCGCGGGGCCGTGGACGTCGAACATCAGGCGCAGGTTGACCACGTCGAGGGCGTCCACGCCGAGGTTGCGCAGGTTGTCGTGCACCGCCTGGGTCAGCTCCTCGGCCGAGAAGGCCGGGTTCCAAGAAGCATCCGCCCCGCGCTTGGCGCCGACCTTGGTGACGATCGTGAGGTCGTCCGGATAGGGGTGGAGCGCCTCCCGGATCAGTTGGTTGGTGACGTGCGGCCCGTAGAAGTCGCTGGTGTCGATATGGTTGACGCCCTGCGCCACGGCCTCGCGCAGCACGGCGATGGCCGCATCCCGATCCTTCGGCGGCCCGTAAACACCGGGCCCGGCGAGCTGCATGGCGCCGTATCCGAGCCGCTTCACGGTGCGGTCGCCGAGCGAAAAGGTTCCGGCCTTGGCGATGTCGGTCATGGTTCGTCTCCGTTGTCCGCCCCGGATGTAGACCCGCCCGACTGATCGGATAAGCAGGGATCATCGGCACGGGCTGTTCGGGATGGCGAACGATGGCGGCGGATCTCGCGGATCTGACCGCCTTCGTGACCGTGGCGCGGGCCGGCGGGTTTCGCGAGGGCGCCCGCGGCAGCGGCGCCAGCGCGTCGAGCCTCAGCGAGGCGGTGCGCCGGCTGGAGACACGCCTCGGCGTGCGCCTCCTGAACCGGACCACCCGCAGCGTCGCGCCGACCGAGGCCGGCGCGCGCCTGCTCGAACGACTCGGGCCGGCGCTCGGTGAGGTCGAGGCCGCCCTCGACGTGGTGAACGGGTTCCGCGACCGGCCGGCCGGGCCGCTCCGGCTCAACGTGCCGCTGAGCGCGGCGCGCCTCGTCCTGCCCGCGATCGTGCCGCCATTCCTGGCCGCCTATCCCGAGATCCGGCTCGAAATCGTGGTGGAGGACGGCTTCGTCGACGTGCTGGAGGCGGGCTGCGACGCCGGCATCCGCTACGACGAGCGGCTGGAGCAGGACATGATCGCCGTGCCAATCGGCCCGCGGCGGCAGCGTTTCGCCACCGCGGCGGCTCCGTCCTATCTCGACCGGCGCGGCCGCCCGGAGCATCCGCGCGACCTCCTGGATCATGCCTGCCTGCTGGGCCGGTTCCCGAGCGGCAGCCTGACGGCGCCGTGGGAGTTCGAGCGCGCCGGGGAGATCGTCCGCGTGGATCCGTCCGGCCCGCTGATCGTGCGCGTCGGCGCCAGCGACCTCACCGTCGCGGCGGCCGTCGCCGGCACCGGGATCATCCACCTGTTCGAGGATTGGCTGCGTCCGCACCTCGACAGCGGCGCCCTGGAGCCGGTGCTGGAACCGTGGTGGCAGGTCTTTTCCGGGCCGTTCCTCTACTTCCCCGGCCGCCGGCACCTGCCGGCGCCGCTGCGGGCTTTCGTGGATTTCATCGCGGCACGCCCATGCGGGCTCACTCCGGCAGCGCGAACACCGTGAGCTGCCCGCCGGGCGCCGTGTACTGCGACAGCGCCGCGTAGCCGCCGACCGCGCCGGAGCCGTCGGCGGGATCGGTCAGGCCGGCGGCCAGTCCGATGCCGGCCCAGCCGCCGATCCCGGAGAGCACCGCCACGTATTGCCGGCCGCCGTGCTGATAGGTGGTGACGTTGCCGACAATGCCGGACGGGGTCTTGAAGCGGTAAAGCTCATGCCCGTCCCGGGCATCGACCGCCTTCAGGTAACCTTCGAGCGTGCCGTAGAAGACGACGTTGCCGGCGGTGGCGAGCGCACCGGACCAGACCGAGAACGCCTCCGGGATCGTCCAGGCGATGTTCCCCTTCGCCCCGTCCCAGGCGATGAACGCGCCGGTCCGGTCGGAGCCCTCGGGCGGGTGCAGGGTCAGCGTCGCGCCGACATAGGGCTGGCCCGGCGTGTAACTGACCCGGAACGCCTCGTAATCCATGCACATGTGGTTGGTCGGGACGTAGAACAGGCGCGTCACCGGCGAGTAGGCGGCCGGCTGCTGGTTCTTGGCGCCGAGCGCCCCGGGGCAGATGTTCTTGGTGACCTCCTCCTCGTCGGCCTCGCCGGGAGCATAGCGTTTGTCGAGGACGGGCCTTCCGTAGTCTGGGGAGGCGCGATCCAGGTCGATCCGGCGCGCCCAGTTGACGCTGGGATCGAATTTTTCGGCCACCAGCACCTCGCCGGTGGCCCGGTCGAGGGTGTAGCCGAAGCCGTTGCGGTCGAAATGGGTCAGCACCCGGCGCGGGCGGCCATCGATGACCTGCTCGGTCAGGATCATCTCGTTGACCCCGTCATAGTCCCACTGGTCGTGGGGGGTCATCTGGTAGACCCAGCGCGCCATCCCAGTGTCGGGGTCGCGGGCGATGATCGCCATCGTCCAGCGGTTGTCGCCCGGGCGCTGGGCCGGGTTCCAGGTCGCCGGGTTGCCGGTGCCGTAATAGACGAGGTTCAAATCCGGATCGTAGGAGAACCAGCCCCAGCTGCAGCCGCCGCCGATCCGCCACTGGTCGCCCTCCCAGCTCTTGAGCGAGGAATCCCGGCCGATCGGACGCCCGAGCGCGGTGGTTTTCTCCGGATCGACCAGCATGTCGGCATCCGGCCCGGTGGCGTAGGCGCGCCACAGGCGCTTGCCGCTCGCCTGATCGTAGGCGGTGACGTGGCAGCGGGCGCCGTACTCGCCCCCGGCGATGCCGACGATCAGCTTGCCGTGTACCGGCAGCACCGTGGCGGTATTGGTCTCGCCTCGGGCCGGGTCGCCGTTCTTCACGGCCCACAGGACCCGGCCGGTCTCGGGATCCAGGGCCACCACGGTGGTGTCGGCCAGTTGCAGGAACAGCCGGCCGTCCGCGTAGGCGAGGCCGCGGGAGACCGTGTCGCAGCACATCACCGCGATCACGCCCGCATCCTGGCGCGGAGCGTAGCGCCACAGGATCTTGCCGTCGTGGTCGAGATCGAGGGCGTAGACCAGGTTCGGGAACGGGGTGTGCACGAACATCCGATGCCCGACCACGATCGGCGCGCCCTCGTGCCCGCGCAGCACGCCGGCGGAGAAGGTCCAGGCGACCTTGAGGCGGCCGACATTGCCGGCATCGATCTGGGCGAGGTCGGAATAGCGGGTGTTGGCGTAATCCAGGGTCTGGAGGACGGGCGCTTCCTGCGCCGACGCCGCACCCAGGAGGCCGGCGAGGGTCAGGGCCGCCAGGGTCGGGACGCGCATGCTCGGACTCCACTTGCCGCCGCCCGGCACGGCAGCGCCGGCCTCATACACCGACTGTCTGCACCGGCCACCGAGATCGCCACCGCGGCCAAGCGTCCGCGCCCGGCCTCACATCCGCTCTTTGACGATCTCCTCGGCCTGCGGGTCCGGCTCGTGGCCGGCCTCGCGCAGCAGCGGCACCACCGCGGCCGCGTCCCGGGCGACGCTGTAGCTGAGGTCCAGCCCCGCGCGGATGAAGCCGTGGCCGCGCATGTGCTCGAACAGGGCGAGCAGCGGCGCCCAGAAATCCGCCACCGAGACCAGCACCACCGGCTTCCGGTGCTGCCCGAGCTGCGCCCAGGTGAGCTGCTCGACCAATTCCTCCAGGGTGCCGATGCCGCCCGGCAGGGTCACGAAGGCGTCCGAGCGCTCGAACATCAGGCGCTTGCGGGTGTGCATGTCGGGCACCACCACGGTCTCCTGCACGGCGTCGAGCATGTGCTCGCGCGCCTGGAGGAAATCCGGGATGATGCCGGTGACGTGGCCGCCGGCCGCAAGCGCGGCGCGGGCCACCGTGCCCATCAGGCCGACATCGCCGCCGCCATAGACCAGGCCCATCCCGGCCTGCGCGATCGCCGTGCCGAGGGTCTCGGCGGCCTCGCGAAACGCCGGGTCTCCGCCGAAGCCGGAGCCGCAATAGACACAGACTGTCCTCACCGGGGCCATCCGGCGCCCTCCATCACGCAACCGTTGCGAGCCGTCGAAAAAGAGCCCCGCGCCCGGCGCTCCACGCGCCAAACTGCTGAATTCGCGTGGGATTCACCCGCCGAAGCGGCGGGACGGCTTGGTGTCGGGACCATGTACGGTATTATGGGCGCCGCAGTCGACGGTTTTTGAGCGGGCAGGCGGCCCATTCGCCGAGCGGACGGCAGAGCAGGGAGGCCTCCGTGGCGATGTCGAGACAGGTGCGGCGCAGTCTCGCCCTGGCGCTCGCCGGCCTCCTCGGCGGCCTCGGCCTCGTGCTGGCCCTGTTCGGCGGCGAGTCCCTGCGGCGGATGATCGACCGGCATGAGCCGGAGCCCCCCGCCGCCACGGCCCCCGCGCCGCATGGCAGCCTGGCGGAGCCCGGGGCGACGGCGCAATCCGGCGTGCCGGCGATCGATTTTCGCGACGGCACGGCGGGCGCACCCAAGCCCGGCGAGACCCGATCCGCCGCACGCTCCTCGGCCGACCCGGCACCGGGCGCGGCCCCGTCGGCCGGGATCGGCAGCCCCGCGGGCAAGCCGGCCGAGCCCGACGCCGCCGAGGTGCCGCGCTTCGACATCGTCCGGGTCGAACCCAACGGCGACGCGGTGGTGGCCGGGCGCGGCGCACCGGAGGCCGTGATCGAGATGCTGGTCGACGGCAAAGCCGTGGCTCGGGCCAAAGCCGACGCGAACGGCCAGTTCGCCCTGGTGCCGCCGGCGCTGCCGGCGGGTTCCAGCGCCCTCCGGCTGCGCATGACTACCAAGGACGGCCGCGCCGCCGACTCGCGCCAGAGCGTGGCGGTCGACGTGGCCCCGAACCGCGACCGCCAGCCCCTAGTGGCGCTGACCGCCCCGGACGCCGCCACCGTGGTGCTGTCGCAGCCGGACGCCCCCGAGCCGGCGAAGGGAACGGTCGCCCAGGCGAAGGCGCCCCCTACCGGAAAAGCCGCGGTCGCGGCCACCGGCAAGGCGCAGGCCGCCCAGATCGTCAGCGTCGACGTGCAGGAGAACGGCCGGTTGTTCGTCACCGCGACCGGCACGCCGGGCGCGAAGCTGCGGCTCTACCTCAACGACACGCTGATCGCCCCGGGCAGCGTCGGGCCGGACGGCCGGGCGAGCTTCACCATCGGGCGCGGGGTGAAGGCCGGCCAGTATCAGGTGCGGATCGACCAGATCGATCCGCGCACCGGCAAGGTCGCCGCCCGAGCCGAGGTGCCGTTCGCGGTGCCCGAGCCGACCCGCGTCGCCGCCGGCGAGGGGACCGGCCGTGAGCCGTCCGGCACTTCCACCTCCGGGGGCGAGCAGGGGGCACCCCGTCCGCGAGAGAAAAACCCCGGCGCGGCGGAGATGCCCTCCGCTCTCAGCCCAGATGCCACGGGGACGAGCGCCCCGGCCCGGGCCGGGGCGGTGTTCGTCCCCGAGATCACCACGGCCAAGATCACCCGGGGCGACAACCTCTGGCGGATCAGCCAGCGCACCTATGGCCGCGGCGAGCGCTACACGGTGATCTACGACGCCAACCAGACCCAGATCCGCGACCCGGACCGGATCTATCCAGGCCAGATCTTCATCCTGCCCACCGACAAGCGGGGGTGAGGGTGGGATGAAACCAGAGGCGCCCAGGGCTCTGCCCTGGACCCGCAAAAGGTCTCGACCCAGCCCTTTCAAGGTGTTTGCGGCAGCGGACTGTCCCGCTTGCCTCACGACGCTTAGTCTTTGCAGAGGCCGTTCTGAGAACAACCCCGTCATCCCGGGGCCGCGCAGCGGAGCCCGGGATCCAGAAACATTTTGGGGTCAATGACTTGCGCCGTCGGCGGCTCTAGATCCCGGGCTCGCCTGCGGCGCCCCGGGATGACAGGGTGGAGGCTGATGCCTCCGTGGAAATCCGGGCCTCGTGGAAGGGGAAGATCTCCTCACGCGGTCTCCTTTCCACGTCCGTATCGCCCCTGCGGCGATGCCCCCTGGCAAGGATCGCTCGCGCGTCATCGGACCTGGGTTGCGATACAAATCGATTGTTCCCGTTAGGAAAAATCCTTGGATGGGGCCCAACCCAAACACCTTGAAAGCGATGGGTCTTGGACCTTTTGCGGGTGAAGGGCGGAGCCCTTCTGTCGGGCTCCGCCCCGATACCCCGCCAAAGGGCTGAGTCCTTTGGGATCCCACTGTGACGGGCGCGCGGCGACGGCTCAGGTCACCGGCACGGCCTGGTGCGCCTCCACCTCATTGTGCGAAGGCAAGGGCGAGCCCGGCACGAAGGCGTCGAAGGCCGCCCAGAAATCTTGCCGGATCGCGTCGCGCTCGCTCAGGATCTCGTGCCGGGAATCCGGCAGGACCAGGATGTGGCCGGCCTTCATCCGGCCCGCGAACCGCTCGGTGTCCAGCGTCCCGCAGACCGGGTCGGCGCCGGCCGCGACGATCAGGGTCGGCAGGGTAATGCGCGGGGCGACGCGCGGGTCGCGCAGGCGCGCCATCGCCCGGAACGCCTCCGCGAGCCACGCGATCGTCGGGTCGCCGACCGCCCCGGCGCCGACCTGCCGGGCCGCCGCCGCGTTGCGGGCATAGCGCATCGGATCGCGCGACAGGCGGTTGCCCGCATAGGGCTTGGTGGCGATCGAGACCGGCTTGCCGAGCGGGATGTACCAATGGCCGAGCCCGATCCGGTGCAGGGCCCGCGACAGGAACGCCGCCCCGGCGGGCCAGCGCACCATGCGGATCGACAGCATCGGCGCCACGGTCACCAACCGCCGGAACGGCAGCCAGCCATCGAGCGCCCCGATCAGGGCGACGCAGCCGCCCATCGAGTGCGCGAGGCCGATATGCGGCTCGGGCATCAGCGGCACCAGCACCGTCTCGGCCACCGCCCGCAGGTCGAGCCGGTAATCGTCGAAGCGGGCGACGTGGCCCTTGTGCGGGTCGTCGACCCGCCGGTCCGACTCGCCCTGGCCGCGCCAGTCGAACGCCACCACGGCGAAGCCCCGCGTCCGGAGGTCCTGAATCGTCTCGTAGTACTTCTCGATGAACTCGGCCCGACCCTGGAGCAGGCACACCGTGCCTCGGCAGGTCCGCGCCGCGCTCTGCCAATAGGCCGCCCGCAGGGTGCAGTCGTCGCGGGTGCCGACCGCGATCAGGGTGCCGCCGGGCGGCACCGGATTGTCGGGCGTGCTGCGCAGGGTCAGGAGCGGCGGCTCCCGTCCGATCTCGCCGTCGAACCGTCTCACGGGGCCACCTCGTTGCGTCCGGGCGTCAGCGTGACCGTAGCCGAAAAAATCTCGGATTCGGCCCTTGCGACGGGTCTTGAAGGCCGATTTTCCACCCCCGATATTCCGTCTGTGCCGGCCGTCAGGCGGCACGGAAGACGGGTCCGGCCCATCGGGCGGACCAGCCCTGCATGTTGCTCATACGAGGATATGTCATGCGTCAGTTCGATCTCGCCCCCCTGTATCGTTCCACCGTCGGTTTTGACCGTCTGTTCTCCGCCCTCGACCAGTTCGCCACCGCCGAGGCGGCCCCGACCTACCCGCCCTACAACATCGAGCGGACCGGCGAGAACGCCTACCGCATCACCGTCGCGGTCGCTGGCTTCACCGAGGCCGACCTGTCGATCGAGGTCCGGGAGAACGCCCTCACCCTCAAGGGCGAGCGCAAGGCCGAGGCCAAGGCGGAGTTCCTGCACCAGGGCATCGCGGCCCGCACCTTCGAGCGCCGCTTCCAGCTCGCCGACCACGTCCAGGTGACCGGTGCGGCCCTGGAGAACGGCCTCCTCCACATCGACCTCGTCCGCGAGGTGCCGGAGGCGAAGAAGCCCCGCCGCATCCAGATCGCCACGGCCGGCACCCCGTCCGCGCCGGTGATCGAGGGTGAGGTGCGCAAGGACGCGGTCCAGCAGCAGGCGGCCTGAAACGGCCGCCGGCCTGAGACCCGATTCGCGTGATGGAGCGCCCCGGCCCCGGCCGGGGCGTTTTCGTGTCGCGGCTGTCATAATGGCGTGTGCGCGGCGTGCTCTTTAAGGGTCCGGACGGTGCACGGTCGTGCGCCTGGAGTGAACCCGACCATGGTCGCCAATCTCGCCCGCGGAGCCTACAGCGCGCTCGGAGCCGGCTGGCACAAGGGCGTGCAGGGCGTGCAATGGGGCGTCGGCGCGCCGATCGCGAAGCTCCGCCGTCGGCACGCGCTCATTCAGGCCGGCCCCGCGGGCATCGCCGAAATCCTGTCGTCCGAGCAGGCGATCCGCCTGCCGGAGCCGTTCGAGGGCCGCAGCCTCGGCCGGATCGGCGACCTCGAGGTGCGGCTCGCTGCGAAGAAATCCGAGATCCGGCGGGCGCAGCGCCTGCGCTTCAAGGTCTTCTACGAAGAGATGGCGGCGATCCCGACGGGCCTGGCGGCGTTGTCGCGAAGAGATGCCGACGCCTACGACGCGCTCTGCGACCATCTCCTGGTCCTCGACCATTCCGCGCCCCGGCGGAAGAAGCCGTTCGTCGAGCACCGCCCGAAGGTGGTCGGCACCTACCGGCTGCTCCGCGGCGAGGTGGCCGAGCGGCATGCCGGCTTCTATTCCGAGGGCGAGTACGACCTGGAGCCGATCCTGGCGGCGCAGAAGCACCGGCGGCTGCTCGAGCTCGGCCGGTCCTGCGTGCTCAAGCCCTACCGGAGCAAGCGCACCGTCGAGCTGCTGTGGCAGGGGATCTACGCCTACGTCCTGCATCACCGGATCGACGCGCTGATCGGCTGCGCCAGCCTGGAGGGGACCGATCCGGACCGCCTGGCCCTGCCGCTGTCGTTCCTGCACCACCATGCCCGCGCCCCGGAAGAATGGCGGGCTCGGGCCTTGCCGGAGCGGGCGGTTGCGATGGACCGGCTGCCGCGCGAGGCGGTTGACCCCAAGGCGGCGCTGCAGGCGCTGCCGCCGCTGATCAAGGGCTACCTGCGGCTCGGCGCGACCTTCGGGGAGGGCGCGGTGATCGACCGCCAGTTCGGCACCACCGACGTGTTCGTGGCGCTCCCGGTCGAGGCGATCGGCGCGCGCTACCGGGGGCATTTCGCGCCGGGGAACTGAGCGGGCTGAGGCGGGGAAAAACGGCCGTTCCCACCCACCCCCTCATCCTGAGGTGCCCGCGCCAGCGGGCCTCGAAGGAGCCCTCCAGCCAGCCGTGCGATTCCTGGAGGGCTCCTTCGAGGCCTCCGCTGCGCTTCGGCACCTCAGGATGAGGGCTTGGGTGGGATTTTTTCCTTTTCGAGCGGAGCCGGCGCTTGCCCCTTAGGACCCCGGCCGCCCTTCAGGCGACCCGGTCCCCCTACAAATCCCCCAACGCCAGCTGGCCCTGGTTGCGCGCCTTGGCGGGCGCCTTGGGGGCGGCTGCCTTGCGCTCCTTGGCCCGGGCGGCGGCCAGGGGCGGCTTCTTCGGCTTGGGGTCGCCGCGCATGCGGGAGAGCGCCTTGTCCCGGGCCACCGCCTCGGGCGCCTGGGGATCGTCCGACAGCCACTTGCCGCGCTTGATCACCTCGTTGACCCGGCCCTGGTTGACCCCGACCTTGAAGGCGATCTCCTGCTGGGTCATGCCCGTGGAGGCGTGCAGGTCGAGAATCGCCCGGGCGAGCTCGGGGGTCATCTTCTGGCCGGTCAGCCGGCGGGCGGGCTTGACCGTCCGGGTGGCGCGGTCGCGCTCGCGCAGGCGCTCCAGCAGCGCCAGCGCCATGTTCATGCCGTGCTCGCGCAGGGCTTCCTCGAATTCCTTCAGGGTCGCCATCGGCGCCATCCTCCGCCGGGCTCGTGGGCCGGTACTTGGGGAGGAACGTGCCGGGAACGCGGCGGTTGCGCAAGCGCTCCGGGCCCTGGCCCCGGGCGGTGGCGGTGGACGGGCGATGTCATCCACCGGAAATGCCGCCCCTGGCCTCCCGACGGCGGCTCGGCTACAGGATTGCGCCCCTCCGGCAAGGCAGGCCCGGCCCGCGCACGATGATCAGCCCGATCCGCACCGTCGCCCCCGGCGAATCCGCCGGCTCCCTGGCCCGGGAGCTGGAAGCCGGGGCGGTGCTGCTGTTCCCGGACCTGCCGTTCCCGTTCAGCGATTTCGAGCGCCGGTTCACCGAGCGGCCCTTCGCGGACGGCAAGGCCAAGAACGTCAACATCCGGGGCGAGGCCGCGGAGCTGCGCGGCGCCGCCGGCACCCCGGAGGAGCAGGAAGCCCTGCGCCAGCTCCTGATCCGCTACCGCGCCTTCGCCCGGGACCTGATCGGCACCTACCTGCCGGATTATGCCGACCGGGTGAGCCTGGCCGGCACCTCCTACCGCCCCTTCGACGTCGACCAGCGCAAGCTCAGCTGGCGGCGCGACGACACGCGGCTGCATGTCGACGCCTTCCCGTCGAACCCGATCGGCGAGAAGCGGATCCTGCGGGTGTTCCGCAACATCAACCCGGCGGGCGAGCCGCGCCGCTGGCGGGTCGGCGAGGATTTCGGCTCGATGGCCGAAAAATTCCTGCCGCGGGTCCCGCGCTACTCAGCCCTCTCCGCGCACGTGCTCGCCGCCCTGCGGATCACCAAGGCAAGGCGCTCCGAATACGACCACCTGATGCTGCACCTGCACGACGCCCTGAAGCAGGACGAGACCTATCAGGCGAGCGCCCCGCAGGCCGATGTCGCGTTCCGCCCCGGCGCGACCTGGGTCACCTTCTCCGACCTCGTGATGCATGGGGCGATGGGCGGCCGCTACATGCTGGAGCAGACCGCCTACCTGCCGGTAGCCGCCCAGGCCGACCCGGCCTTGAGCCCGCAGCGCATCCTGGCGGCCAAGCTCGGCCGCCCCCTCCACGCGTAAGAATAAGGATTCGACGCCATGATCCTCGAAATCGCACAGATCGAGATCAAGCCCGGGATGGAGGCGGCGTTCGAGGCCGGCATCGCGGAAGCCTCGGCGATCTTCAAGGCCGCCAAGGGCTGCCGCGCCTTCGAGGTGCGCCGCTCGATCGAGCATCCCCAGCGCTACCGCCTGATGATCCACTGGGACACGCTGGAAGCCCACACCAAGGACTTCACCGGCTCCCAGCCCTGGCAGGATTACCGCGCCCTGGTCTCGCACTGCTTCGCCGGGCCGGTCTCGGTGGAGCACACCGAGCAGGTGCTCAAGGCGTTTTGATTTTTTGGATGTCGCGCCGCGCTGGCCGGGACGGCGCGGCACGACCGGCCACGCCGTTCCCCGTGACAGGCGCGGGTTCCTCTCCCGTGCGGGCTACGACGTTCACAATCGCTGCCGGATGAGGGCCAAGGCTACCCCCAAGCGCGTCTCCCTCCCCCCTCCTGCGGGCTATCGGGTGCACACATCCCCGGATGTGGCGCGGGTCCCCTCTCCCGTGCGGGAGAGGGACAGGGTGAGGGATGCGACCTCTCCGGAAAGTCCTGGTCCCTCACCCCAACCCTCTCCCGCACGGGAGAGGGGGCGCGTGGCGGCTTTCGCAAGGCGGTGTGTGAACATCGTAGCTCGTACGGGAGCGGAGGTGCGTCGCAGCCTGCAAAAGCCCCTCGCGCCTCGACCCTGTCGCGGCCGTAGCCCCTTGCAAAGGGGCCGCAGAACGGCTCCGAACACGCGCCCAAGACGTTGCGGCCGGACTCGCAGGTGCTAGGCTCCCGGCCGGCCGATCCCGGGGCGATTCGTCCGGGATCCGGGGCTGACGAGGGCAAGCGCATGGCGTGGCGGAACCGGCTTGCGGGTGCTCTGGCGCTTCTGGCAGGCCTGGCCTGCGGGCCGGCCCTCGCTCAGACGGCGCCGAAGCCCCGGGCCGCCCAGGCGACCGCCTTCGAAAAAAGCTTCGTCCGGAACGACCTCGCCAGCGCCGCCGTGCGGCTCGAGGCGGCGCTCAAGGCTGAGGCCGGCGGGCCGCTCAAGCCCGCTGCTCAGTCGCTCGCAACTGGGCAGGCGCTGCTCGCCGCCGACAAGCCGGACGCGGCGCTGGCCCCGCTCACTGCGGCGATAGCGGCGGATCCGGCGAATATCCGCGCCTGGCAGGCCTATGCCCGAGCCGCCGCGGCGGCGGTCGAGACCCTGGAGGAGAACGACTATCAGGGCCGAGCGCGCCTGCGGGACCGGGCCGCCGCCGCGGCCTACCGCGCCTATGAGCGCTCCAGCGCGCCCGCAGACGCGGCGGCATCCCTGGCGCAGCTCGCCGCCCTGGAGGCCGGACAATCGTCCTGGCGGCCGGCCCTGGAGGCCTACGCCGCCAGCCTCGCCCTCGACGACGTTCCCGGAATCCACCGGACCTACGAGACCCTGCGGGCCGAGCACGGCTTCCGCGTTCTCGGCTACAAGGTCGATGCGGACGCCGCCGCCCCGCGCCTATGCGTCACCCTGTCGGAGCCGGTCCTGCCCAAGACCGACTACGCCCCCTACGTGGCGGTCTCGGGCAGCAGCGCCGCCGCCGTGACGGCGGAGGGCTCGCAGGTCTGCGTCGACGGGCTGAAGCATGGCGGCCGCTACGCGGTGGTCCTGCGCCAGGGCCTGCCGTCGACGGTGGGCGAGAGTTTGCTCACATCCGCCGATTACGAGATCTACGTCCGCGACCGCGCCCCGCAGGTCCGGTTCACCGGGCGCAACTACGTCCTGCCGCGCGCCGGGCAGGCGGGCGTGCCCCTGGTCTCGGTCAATGCCGCGAAGCTCGACGTGGAAGTCCTGCGCATCGGCGACCGCGGCCTGCTGCCGACCCTGCGCTCGGAGGATTTTCTGGGCCAGCTCAGCAGCGCCACCGCCAGGACCCTGGCGGCCGAGAAGGGCGTGCGCGTCTGGAAGGGCACCCTCGACACCGCCAAGGCCGAGCTGAACCAGGAGGCGGTGACCGCCTTCCCGGTCCTGCAGGCGGTCGGCAAGCTGGAGCCCGGCCTCTACGTGATGCTGGCCCGCCCCTCCGGCACCGCCACACAGGACGAGGACAGCTACGAGACCCAGGCGACCCAGTGGTTCGTGGTCTCGGATCTCGGGCTCACCGCCACGAAGGGGCGGGATGGGGTCCACGTGGTCCTGCGCTCGCTCGCCTCCGCGCAGGTTCTGCCGGGGGCCGAGATCCGCCTGATCGCCCGCAACAATGAGGTTCTGGGCACCGCCAGGACCGACGCGCAGGGCCATGCCGCCTTCGATCCGGGCCTCGCCCGCGGGGAGGGCGGCACCGCGCCGAGCCTGGTGGTCGCCCAGGCGGGGGACGATTACGGCTTCCTCGACCTCAACCTCGGCGCCTTCGACCTGACCGACCGGGGCGTGAAGGGCCGGCCCGAGAGCGGCGGCCTCGACGCCTATCTGTTCACCGAGCGCGGGGTCTACCGCTCGGGCGAGACGGTGCAGATCACCGCCCTGCTGCGCGATCCCCGCAACGCGGCGGTGCCGGACCTGCCGCTGACCCTGGTGGTGAAGCGCCCGGACGGGGTCGAGTATCGCCGGGTCTCGGTGCCGGACCAGGGGCTCGGCGGCCGGGCGCTGCCCCTGCCGCTGCTCTCGGGGGCCATGCACGGCACCTGGCGGGTCTCGGCCTATACCGATCCGAAGGCCCCGGCGCTGGGCACGACCAGCTTCCTGGTGGAGGATTACGTCCCCGAGCGCCTGGAGGTGACCCTCAAGGCCGCCCAGGCCGCGCTGCGCCGGGGCGAGGCCGCGCAGGTCGATGTCGCCGCGCGCTACCTCTACGGCGCCCCGGGCGCCGGGCTCGACGTGTCGGGCAGCGTCGTCGTGCAGGCAGCCTCGGGCAGCGGCATCACGGGCCTGGCGGGCTACACGGTCGGCCTCGACGACGAGGCCGTGGAGCCGAGCGTGCAGGAACTCGCAACCCACGCCACCACGGACGCGCAGGGGCACGCCGCCGTCACCGTGCCCCTGCCGGAGGTGGCCGCGCCCCGGCCGCTGGAGGCGAAGATCACCCTCGCGGTGGGCGAGCCCGGCGGCCGGGCGCTGTCGCGCAGCCTGACCCTGCCGATCCTGCCCTCCGGGCCGGTGCTCGCCCTGCGCAAGACGTTCTCGGAGCTGAAGGCGGGCGACCGCGCGGGTTTCGAGGCGGCGTTTGCCGCCCCGGACGGCACGCTGCTGGCCCGGCCGGGGGTGACCTGGACCCTGTCGCGGGTGGAGCGGACCTACCAATGGTATCGCTCGGACGGCCGCTGGTCGTTCGAGGCGGTCAAGACCAGCCGGCGGGTCGCCAGCGGCAGCCTCGACCTCACGGCCGGGGGCCCTGGCCGGATCGAGGCGCCGGTGGGCGAGGTCGGCCGCTACCGCCTGGAGATCGCGACGGCGGGCGCCCCGCAGGCCGCCGCGAGCCTCGGCTTCGAGGTCGGCTGGGGCGGCTCCGAGACCGCGGACGCGCCGGACCTGCTCGACCTGACCCTCGACAAACCCGCCTACGCGGCCGGCGACACGCTGCGGGCCACGCTCAGCCCGAAGTTCAAGGGGCAGGCCAGCCTCATGGTCGTCAGCGACCGGGTGCACGAGACCGTGGAGGTCAGCGTCCCGGCAGGCGGCACCACCGTGAGCCTGCCGGTCAAGGCCGCGTGGGGGGCCGGCGCCTACCTGGTCGCCACCGCCTACCGGCCCCTGGACCAGGCGGCCAAGCGCCTGCCGGGCCGGGCCCTGGGGCTCGCCTGGTTTTCGGTGGACCGGGAGCGGCGCAGCCTCGGCGTCACCCTCAAGGCGCCGGAACGCACCCGCCCGCGCCAGGATCTGACCCTCCCGGTGCAGCTCACCGGGCTGAAGCCCGGCGAGGCGGCCCGGATCACCGTGGCGCTCGTCGATGTCGGCATCCTCAACCTGACCCGCTACGAGGCACCGAACCCGACCCAGTACTTCCTCGGCCAGAGGGCTCTGGGGCCGGAATTCCGCGACCTCTACGGCTACCTGATCGACGGCATGCAGGGCTCGGCCGGGGCGATCCGCTCCGGCGGCGACGCGGGCGGGGGCGAGCTCGCCGACGCGCCGCCGACCCAGGCGCCGCTGGCCCTATTCTCGGGCGTCGTGACCGTGGAGCCGGATGGCGCCGCCAGCGTCACCTTCCCGCTGCCGGCCTTCAACGGCACCGGCCGGGTGATGGTCACCGCCTGGAGCGGCGACCGGGTCGGGCAGGCGCAGGCGGACGTGATCATCCGCGACCCCGTGGTGCTCGCCGCCACGCTGCCGCGCTTCCTCGATACCGGCGACCGCTCGCGCCTGTTCGTGGTGCTCGACAATGTCGAGGGCCGGGCCGGCGACTACACGGTGGACATCGCCCCCTCCGGCCCGATCCTGATCGGCGCCAGCGCGTTGCGGCAGACGATCCGGCTGGAGGCCGGGGGACGGAGTCAGGTCGCGATCCCGCTCACCGCCGCGGGGCCGGGCACGGCGCGGCTCGACCTCGCCCTGTCGGGGCCCGGCCTCGACGGCACCCTGAGCCAGAGCTTCGCGCTCGGGGTGCTGCCGGGAACCGGGGCGCTGCTGCGCCGCTCGGTGCGAACGCTCGCCCCCGGGACCGGCCTGACGGTCAGCGCCGACCTCCTGGCCGACCTGCTGCCCGGCACCGGCAGCGTCTCGCTCTCGGCCTCGGCGCTGCCCGGCCTCGACGTGCCGGCCCTGCTCCAGGCGCTGGACCGCTATCCCTATGGCTGCTCCGAGCAGATCGTCAGCCGGGCGATGCCGCTGCTCTACGTCAACCGCCTGGCCGGGCTCGACAAGCTGGCCCTCGACGCCAACGTCGACGACCGGGTGCGCGAATCGATCGAGCGGCTGCTCGCCCGCCAGGATGCGAGCGGCGATTTCGGCCTGTGGTCGGCGCAAGGCTCGGGCGACCTCTGGCTCGATTCCTACGTGACCGACTTCCTCACCCGCGCCCGGGAGCGCGGCTTCGCGGTGCCCCAGGGGGCCTTCGCCCAGGCGCTCGACCGCCTGCGCAACAGTGTCGCCAATGCCACGGAGGTGCGCGACGGCGGCGCCGACCTCGCCTACGCGGCCTACGTCCTGGCCCGCAACGGCCGGCCGGTGATCGGCGACCTGCGCTACCTCGCCGACACCAAGCTCGACGCCTTCGCCACCGGGCTCGCCCGGGCGCAGCTCGCGGCTTCCCTGGCGCTGCTCGGCGACCGGAGCCGGGCCGCCACGGTGATGGACTCGGCGCTTGCTGCGCTGAAGTCCCGGCGGGATGCGGGCCTCTACCGGGCCGATTACGGCTCCCGCCTGCGCGACGGCGCCGGGCTGATCGCCCTGGCGGCGGAGAGCGGGCTCACCCAGGCCGCGCTGGCCCCGGTGGCCGCCATCATCGGCGAGGAGCGGCAGGAGACGCGAGCGACCAGCACGCAGGAGAACGCCTGGCTGGTCCTCGCTGCCGAAAGCCTGTCCAAGGAGGCGGAAGCGCTGTCCTTCAGCCTCGACGGCGTGGCGCAGACCGGTGCGCTCGCCCGGATCTACCGGGGGGCGGCGCTGGAGGGGCGCAATGTCGAACTCACCAATACCGGCCGGGCCCCGGTGCAGGTGGCCCTGGGGGTGAACGGCAACCCGCTGATCCCTGAGCCCGCCGCCGCGCAGGGCTACACGATCGCGCGCACGGTCCACCGGCTCGACGGCAGCCTGGTCGATCCGGCCCAGGGCCTGCGCCAGAACGACCGGCTCGTGGTGGTGCTCAAGGTCACCGAGGACAAGGCGCAGGCGGCCCGGCTCCTGCTGGTCGATCCGCTGCCGGCGGGCCTCGAGATCGACAACCCGAAGCTGCTCGATGCCGACGCCCTCCAGGGCCTCGCCTTCGCCAAGTCCGACGTGCAGCCGGTCCATACCGAGTTCCACGACGACCGGTTCGTGGCCGCCTACGACCGCGACCCGAGCCAGCCGGCGTTCTTCACCGTGGCCTACACGGTCCGGGCCGTCTCACCGGGCACCTACGTGCATCCGGGCGCCTCGGTGGAGGACATGTACCGCCCGGCCCGGTTCGGCCGCATGGCAACCGGGAGCGTGGAGATCGGCGCGGCGCGGTAGCGCGCAGACCTGCGTTCGCGCGTCACGGGCAGGCGCGTGGTTGCTACGGCGATTCGCCAAAACGCAACCGCCCGGCCGCGTCCTCACCAGGCCGCTGCGTTGCAGCGGCGGCATGGTGCGATGCGGAACCTCGACCGGCGCGACCCATTCCTCCAGGTCCCGTTCGGAACCCGTGGAGGTGATGCCCGATGCCGGACCTTGATGCCCTGACCGGCCGCGCCGCCTCCGTGCTGGCCTATCTGCCGTGGTGGGCCGAGAGCCTGATCGTGATCGTCGTCTGCTGCGCCGTGGTGATGCCGCTGCACGGCGTGGCCTACCGGGCGATGAAGCGGGCGGTGGCGAGCAAGAGTCTGTTCTGGCGCTCCCTGGTCTCCCGCACCCACGGCCCGAGCCGGCTCGGCCTGATCGTCGTGGCGATCAGCCTCGCCTCGACCACGGTGCACCTGTCCTGGGAGGTGCGGATCGCCCTCAACCAGATCCTGCTCGTCGCCTTCGTGACGCTCACCGGCTGGTGCTGCGCCACCGCGCTCCACATCGCCACGGTGATCTACCTGCGCCGGTTCAAGCTCGACGCCGAGGACAACCTCCTGGCGCGCAAGCACTTCACCCAGATGCGCATCCTGGAGCGGGCCGCCGTGACCCTGGTCGGCCTCATCACCGTCTCGGTGGCGCTGATGACCTTCGAGCCGGTGCGCCAGTACGGAGTAAGCCTGCTGGCCTCCGCGGGCGCCGCCGGCCTGATCCTGGGCCTGGCGATGCAGCCGGTCCTCTCGAACCTCGTAGCCGGCATCCAGATCGCCATCACCCAGCCGATCCGGATCGAGGATGCGATCATCGTCGAGAACGAGTGGGGCTGGGTCGAGGAGATCACCTCCACTTACGTGGTGGTGCGCCTGTGGGATTGGCGCCGGCTGGTGCTGCCGCTGACCTACTTCATCCAGAAGCCGTTCCAGAACTGGACCCGCGACGGCGCCTCGCTGATCGGCAGCGTGTTCCTCTACGTCGACCACCGCGCCCCGGTGGCGCGGATGCGCGAAAAGCTCTCTGAGATCGCCGCCGCCACGCCCCTGTGGGACGGCTAGGTGGTCAACCTTCAGGTCTCGGACGCCAAGGAATCGACCATCGAGGTGCGGATGCTGGTGAGCGCCCGCAACGCCCCCCAGGCCTGGGACCTGCGCTGCGTGATCCGCGAGTCGATGATCACCTGGCTCCAGGCCGAGCACCCGGAGGCCCTGCCGCGGCACCGCACCGAATGGGTCGGCGCCGAAGAGCCGCCCCTGCGCCGCGCGGATGGGCAGCGGATCGCGGCGTGAGGGTTTAACCCGGGCGCCCATCCCAGCCACGCCCTCATCCTGAGGTGTGAGCGAAGCGAGCCTCGAAGGAGTCCTCCAGGGATCGCGCGGCCAGCTGGAGGGCTCCTTCGAGGCTGCTGCGCAGCACCTCAGGATGAGGGGCGGGGGTGGGATGGAGGGACCCGATCAGGCCCCGGACCGGAACGACGCGCTACGGCTCAGTCGTCGAGGCCGGCGTAGAACCCCTCGGCGCCGATGCCCTCTTCCTGCATCAGCCGGGCTCGGGCGCGCAGCTTTTCGGTCTCGCTCTTGAGCTGGCCGCAGGCGGCCAGGATGTCCCGGCCCCGGGGCGTGCGCACCGGCGAGGCGTAGCCGGCGTTGAACACGATCTCGGAGAAGCGCTCGATCCGGTCCCAGTCCGAGCATTCGTACCGGCTGCCGGGCCAGGGATTGAACGGGATCAGGTTGATCTTGGCCGGGATGCCCTTGAGCAGGCGGACCAGCTCGCGCGCATCCGCGTCGGAATCGTTGACGCCTTTCAGCATCACGTACTCGAAGGTGATGCGGCGGGCGTTGCTCACGCCCGGATAGGTCCGGCAGGCTTCGAGCAGCTGCGCGATCGGATATTTGCGGTTGAGCGGCACCAGCTCGTTGCGCAGCTCGTCGCGCACGGCGTGGAGCGAGATCGCCAGCATGGCGTTGGCCGCCTCGCCGAGCCGGGGGATCTGCGGCACGACCCCGGAGGTCGAGACCGTGATCCGCCGCCGGGAGAGGCCGAGCCCCTCCTGATCGGACATCACGCCCACCGCGTCGATCACGGCGTCGAGATTGTACAGGGGCTCGCCCATGCCCATGAACACGATGTTGGTGACCAGCCGCCCCGCCTCGCCGGCGCCGGAGGCGTCGCGGCTCGGCATCTGGCCGGGCCAGTCGCCGAGCTCGTCCCGGGCGACCACGAGCTGCTGCACGATCTCGGCCGAGGAGAGGTTGCGCACGAGGCGCTGCGTGCCGGTGTGGCAGAACGAGCAGGTGAGGGTGCAGCCGACTTGGCTCGACACGCAGAGCGTGCCGCGGTCCGGGCCGGGAATGTAGACGCACTCGATCTCGGCGCCGCGATTGTGCTCCTGCGGGTTGGTCGGCGCCATGCGCAGCAGCCACTTGCGGGTGCCGTCGCGGGAGACCTGGCGGCTGGCGACCTCGGGTCGCTCCAGGGTGAAATGCTGCGCCAGCTCGGCCTTCAGCCCCTTGCCGACATTGGTCATCGCGGCGAAGTCGGTCGCCCCACGGAAATTGACCCAGTGCCAGATCTGGCCGGCCCGCATCCGGCTCTCGCGCTCGGGCACGCCCATGCCGATGAGCTGCGCCTTGAGCGCGTCGCGGGTGAGCCCGACCAGCGACGGCGGCCGCCCGGGGAGCAGTGCGGGCTGGAAATCGGGCGCCTTCTCGATCGCGGGTTCGGCCGCGCGGGCGCTGTCGAGCGACGGCGTCGCCATGATGATCGATCTATCCTCAGAGCGCTCTCCGCCGAAGTGGAAGCCGGTTCGGCGAAAGAGAGCGCGTCACGACAAAGGCCCAGACGCCGCCGGTCACACGGGGATCGACGGCGTCTGGGCATGGAACGGTTCTGATATAGGCGATCGTGCCGGCGAACGCGAATGCGCCCCGCCCACGGGTGCCCCGACGGGGCGCGATGGCCGTTGCTGCATAAGCCCGACCCGGCACGAAAAAGGGCGCCCGCAGGCGCCCTGATCCATCCGGCCGAGTCCCGAAAAAATCAGGCGGCGGCGGACTTCACCGGGATGCCCTTCTCGGCCAAAAAGGTCTGCAGCTCGCCCGACTGGAACATCTCGCGAGTGATGTCGCAGCCGCCGACGAACTCGCCCTTCACGTAGATCTGCGGGATAGTCGGCCAGTTCGAGAACGCCTTGATGCCCTCGCGGATGCCCTGGTCGGCCAGCACATTCACGCCCTTGAACGGCACTTCGAGGTAATTGAGGATCTGCACCACCTGGCCCGAGAAGCCGCATTGCGGCATCTGCGGGGTGCCCTTCATGAACACCACCACGTCCTGGGAGGCGATCTCGTTCTGGATGGTTGCGTTGGCGTCGGTCATTAGGTCAGTCCTCGTGCGATAGCGTGATTTAGGGGTGACCAGGGTCGGAATTCAACACCGTGGCGAGACGCTCCAGCGCTTCGTCCATGTCGAAGCCGGGCGCCGTTATCTCCTCGGGCGTGAACGGCATGCGGTCCGGCAACCCGCCGAGCAGCGCGTCGCCGAACATCCTGAGCGAGGAATCAGCAATCTTTCTGGCCGACGACCAAAGCGCGTCCCAGTCGATGCGCTGCCGCATCGACCGCCGATAATTCCGACGCGCGGATGCCTGAAAGACAAGGACCTCCTTGCGCCAGGATTTCGTCGATTGGGCACCGGGCGCCGACGCATATTTGAGGACGTGGATCAACAGCTGGAGGATAGCACTCTCGACCCGCTCAATATCGGCCCGCCCCACGCTCTCGATCTCCTCGATCACGTTCGCCCAGTCGACCGCGTTCGACAGGTCGCCGCGCAGGGCGAGGACGCGCAAGGCCGTCACCTGCTCCTCAGCCCAGGTCACGATGTCGTCGTCGTAGAGGCTCGGTCGGTCCATCGGGAGAACTCCCGCGAGAAGGCCTAATCCTGAGGGACGCCCGTGGTCAGCGCAAGGGCGTGCAACACGCCGCCCATCCGGCCCTGGAGGGCGCCATAGACCATCTGGTGCTGGGCGACCCGGGTCTTGCCCTTGAACGCGGCGGACAGGACGGTGGCCGCGTAATGGTCGCCGTCGCCGGCGAGATCTCGGATCTCGACCTGCGCGTCGGGCAGCGCTTCGCGGATCATGCGCTCGATCTCGCCCGCATCCATCGGCATCGGAAAACTCCTGGGCGTAAGGGGTTCAGGCGGCCGGCGCGGCCGGCTGGCTCGCCATGTAGGCGGGCAGCCAGCCCTCGTGGGCCGCACTCAGCTCGGACAGCGATATGGTCTCGCCGCCCGGCAGGGTCAAACGGTCGGAGCCGGTGACCCCGACCACGGCCGCGTCGATGCCCTGGGCCGAGGCGCTGTAGAGCAGGTCGCTGGCCGCCTCCGGATCGACCGCCAGCAGGTAGCGGCCCTGGTCCTCGCCGAACAGGTAGGCGTGGGCCGGCAGATCCACCGGCACCTCCGGCAGGGCGGCGCCGATGCCGCCGGCCATCGCCATCTCGGCGAGCGCCACCGCAAGGCCGCCGTCGGACAGGTCGTGGACGGTGTCGACGACCCCCGCGGTGATCAGCCCGCGCACGAAATCGCCGTTGCGGCGCTCGAGCGAGAGATCCACCGGCGGCGGTGCGCCCTCTTCCCGGCCCTCGATCACCGCCAGATAGGCCGACTGGCCGAGCCAGCCCTCGCCGGAGCCGACCAGCACCAGCACGTCGCCCTCGCGCTTGAGGGCGATGGTGGCGTGGCGCTCCACGTCGTCAAGCACGCCGACGCCGCCGATGGTCGGGGTCGGCAGGATGCCGACGCCGTTGGTCTCGTTGTAGAGCGAGACGTTGCCCGACACGACCGGGAAGTCGAGCGCCCGGCAGGCCTCGCCGATGCCCTGGAGGCAGCCGACGAGCTGGCCCATCACCTCGGGCTTCTCCGGGTTGCCGAAGTTCAGGTTGTCGGTGATGGCGAGCGGGCGGGCGCCCACCGCGGTGATGTTGCGCCAGGCCTCGGCCACCGCCTGCCGGCCGCCCTCGACCGGATCGGCCTCGCAGTAGCGCGGGGTGACGTCGCAGGTCAGCGCCAGGCCCTTCGGACCGTCCTCGACCCGCACGATAGCGGCGTCGCCACCGGGCTTCTGCACGGTGTTGCCGAGGATGAAGTGATCGTACTGCTCATAGACCCAGCGCTTCGAGGCGAGGTCCGGCGAGCCAACGAGGCGCTTGAGGGCGTCGGTGAGGGAGGCGGGCGCCGGCACCGTGGACGCGGCGATCATCGGCTGATGGGTGTTGGCGAGGTGCGGCCGGTCGTAGAGCGGCGCCTCGTCGCCCAGTTCCTTGATCGGCAGGTCGGCCACGGTCTCGCCGTGCCACTTGACCACGAACCGCAGCGTGTCGGTGGTCCGGCCGATCACCGCGAAGTCGAGGCCCCACTTCACGAAGATGCTTTCCGCCTCCGCCTCCATGCCGGGCTTGAGCACCATGAGCATGCGCTCCTGGCTCTCGGAGAGCATCATCTCGTAGGGGGTCATGCCGGCCTCGCGGGCCGGCACCTTCTCGATGTCGAGCTCGACGCCGAGGTCGCCTTTGGCGCCCATCTCGACCGCCGAGCAGGTCAGCCCCGCCGCGCCCATGTCCTGGATGGCGATGACCGCGCCCGAGGCCATCAGCTCGAGGCAGGCCTCCAGCAGCAGCTTCTCGGCGAAGGGGTCGCCGACCTGCACGGTCGGGCGCTTCGATTCGGAAGCCTCGTCGAACTCCGCCGACGCCATGGTGGCGCCGTGGATGCCGTCGCGGCCGGTCTTGGAGCCGAGATAGACGATCGGGTTCCCCACCCCGGTGGCGGCCGCGTAGAAGATCGCGTCGGTGCGGGCGAGCCCCACCGCCATGGCGTTGACCAGGATGTTGCCGTCGTAGCGGCGGTGGAAGCCGGTCAGGCCGCCGACGGTCGGCACGCCGAAGGAATTGCCGTAGCCGCCGACACCGGCCACCACGCCCGAGACCAGGCCGCGGGTGCGCGGATGGTCGGGGGAGCCGAAGCGCAGGGCGTTGAGCGCCGCGATCGGCCGCGCGCCCATGGTGAACACGTCCCGCAGGATGCCGCCGACGCCGGTCGCCGCGCCCTGGTAGGGCTCGATGTAGCTCGGGTGGTTGTGGCTCTCCATCTTGAAGACGCAGGCCAGCCCGTCGCCGATGTCGATCACGCCGGCATTCTCACCTGGGCCCTGGATCACGTGCGGGCCCGAGGTCGGCAGCCCGCGCAGGTGCTTGCGCGAGGACTTGTACGAGCAGTGCTCGTTCCACATCGCCGAGACGATGCCGAGCTCGGTGAGCGTCGGGTCGCGCCCGATCAGGCCGCGGAAGCGCTCGTACTCCTCCGGCGTGAGGCCGTGCTGGGCCACGAGCTCGGGGGTGATCGGAACGTCGTTGCGGAACATGCGAAGGTCTCGGCAGAGAGCGGTCCGTCCCGAGAGGCGCATACCGCGGCGAACCCGAACCGGGCTGAGATCTCAGGCTGCCCCGGCTCTAAAGCGGAAGCGCCCGCGCTGGCAACATCCGCCGGCGCGGGGCAGGGGGCCGGGGGGCGGCTCGGACGGATCCGTACAGCAGAGAGGATGGCGATGCCGCGGCGCTAGAGGCCGGGCGCGCCGTCCTCTCGGCAGCAGGCGACGAGCGCGTGCACCGGCTCCGGCCCGGTGACCACGTCGAGATAGTCGAAACCGCTGTCGCGCTGGCTCGCCATGAGCAGCTGGAAGTGCATCTGGAACAGGTTCCACTGGCGCCGGCCGACATCGGCGCTGGTGATCAGTTCGTGGATTGCCACCCAGCGCACGGACGGGCGGGCGGGATCGGGCGGGGTGAGGCCGCAGGCGGCGATCGGGTTGTTCTTGTGGATCGACAGCCAATCCCAGGTGGCGCGCACGTCGAGCCAGCCGATCTGCGCGGCCCGCCCGAAGCGCAGGAGGCTGGCGCGGAATTTTTCGGCGGCCTGGTCGAGGCCGAGCCAGGGGATGACGCTGCCGATGCTCACGAACGAGATCGGCGTGCCGCGGCGGCCGAAGCCGGGATCGCGGGCGAGCACCCGGTCGAGCACCTCGATGCCGAGGAAGCTCGACGAGGAATGGCCGACCACCACCACCTCGTCGGCTTCGCCCTCGGCGGCGTGGATGCGCGCCGCGAAGGCGTCGAGCCGCGGCTCCATCTCGGGCGCCTCGCCCGCCGCGTAGGCATGCGTGAAGGCGGTGTCGTCCACGAGGTGGGGCACGTAGAGCGGCTTGCCGCGGGTCGCCCGGATCAGGCCGGCCAGGATCGCGTAGGCGAGCGGCGGCACCGCCAGCAGGCTCCAGGGCTGGAGCTGCGCCGGTGCCAGGGCGACGAGCCCTCCCGCTGCCGCGAGGCTGAGAAGCGCGAACGCGAGGTAGATGTAGTGGACGCAGAAGATCACCGTGGAGAAGCGCCAGCCCTCCCGGTTCAGGTCCGCCATGTAACCCGTCCGCCACAGCCGCCAGAGCAGGACCGGGACGCCCCGAAGCCGCGTCCAGTCGGATTGCGGGAACCGAGCCCGGACGATGTCCTCCCAGCGCAGCAGGACGTAGCGGGTCGAGACCCCGCGCGACTCCGCCGTCCAGGCGAGTTCGAGCCCGTCCGCCGAGCGGACCGGATCGCCGACCGCGATCGCGGCGCCCCGGCGCGCAGCGGTGAACCGGGCCTCGCGGCGGAACAGGCCCCAATAGGTCTCCGGATCGCGCGGATCGAAGCCCGGCATGTAGAACACGATGCGGGAGGTCAGTGCCCGCGGCGCGTCACCGTCCGGCTTTCCGGACGTGTTCTGGGCCAGTGCGTCGGCGACGGGGATGCGTGTCGAAATGACGGGTCCGATCGATTCGAGGTGGCGGCTTGCCTACAGGAAGCGGCCGGGCGCGCCGAGGGTGAAACTGCTTGAGGCTTGAGGCTTGAGGCTTGAGGCTTGGGGCTCGCGCCGGACCGGCCGCCGAGGCGGCAGGCTCACGCCGCCGGCGGCTCGGCCAGAAACTCGCTGATCGCCGCCACGAACTTCTCGCCATAGGCCTCGCGCTTGCGCTCGCCGACCCCGTGGACCGCGCGCAGGGCCCAGAGGTCGACGGGCTTCTGGCGGGCCATCTCGATCAGGGTCCGGTCCGGGAACACCATGAAGGCGGCGATGCCCTCGGCCCGGGCCAGGGTGGCGCGCAGGCCGCGCAGATGCTGGAACAGGGCCTCGTCGGTCTCGGAGAGAGCGATCTCACCATCCTCGCGCGGCGCGGTGCGGCGGCGTTCGCGGGATTCGGCCTTTGGTTCCGGATCGGGGCGCAGCTTGACCGGCTCGCGCCCGAACAGGATCGCCTCGCCCTTCTCGGTCATGGACAGGCCGCCATAGCCGTCGGCATTCTCGGCGATCGCCCCAGCGGCGAAGAGCTGGCGCAGGATCGCCCGCCAGGCGGCCACCGGCTTGTCCGCCCCGACCCCGAAGGTCTTGAGGCTGGTATGGCCGTTCCGGCGGACCTGCTCGCTCTCCTTGCCGTGGACCACGTCGCAGATATAGGCCGCGCCGAAGCGCTGGCCGGTGCGCACGATCGCCGACAGGATCTTCTGCGCCGCCACGGTCCCGTCCACCAGGGTGACGCCGCCGCGGCAGAGGTCGCAGCGGCCGCAGGGCTCGCTCGCCTCGCCAAAATAGGCGAGCAGCGACTGGCGCCGGCAGGTGGCGCCCTCGCACAAGGAGATCATCGCCTCGAGCTTGCGCCGCTCGACCCGGCGGCGCTCGTCGGAGATCTCCTTCTCGTCGATCTGGCGGCGGCGGAGCGCCATGTCGTCGAGCCCGTAGAGGGTCAGCGTGTCGGCCGGCAGCCCGTCGCGGCCGGCGCGACCGATCTCCTGGTAATAGCCCTCGACGTTGTTGGGCATGTCGGCGTGGCAGACGAAGCGCACGTCGGGCTTGTTGATGCCCATGCCGAAGGCGATCGTGGCGGTCATCACCACCCCGTCCTCCTGGAGGAACCGGTCCTGGTTGCGCATCCGCGTGCCCTGGTCGAGGCCGGCATGGTAGGGCAGGGCGTCGAACCCGTCCTTCTTGAGGGTCTCGGCCAGCTGCTCGACGCGCTTGCGCGAGGAGCAGTAGATGATCCCGCTCTCCGCCCTTCGGTGCTTCAGGAACCGCTCGATCTGCCGGGCCGGGTTGTCCTTGGGCTGGAAGGTCAGCCGGATGTTCGGCCGGTCGAAGGAATGGACGAAGATTTTTGGGCCGCGCCCCTGCGGGAACAGCCGCTCGGCGATCTCGGCCCGGGTGGCGGCATCGGCGGTGGCGGTCAGCGCCAGGGTCTGGACGTTGCCGAGCGCCTGCCGGGCCCGGGCGATTTCCCGGTATTCGGGCCGGAAATCGTGCCCCCATTGCGAGACGCAATGGGCCTCGTCGACCGCGAGCCGCCGGACCCCGACCCCGCGCAGGGCCTCGATGCAGCCCTCCATCAGCAGGCGCTCGGGGGAGACGAACAGCAGCCGCAACTCTCCGGACCGCAGGCTGCGCCAGGTCTCGCGCGACTCCGCCTCCGCCACGGAGGAGTTGAGGGTGGCGGCCTCGACGCCGACGCTGCGCATCTGCTGGACCTGATCGTGCATCAGCGCGATCAGGGGCGAGACCACCACGGTCAGCCCCGAATCGATCAGCGCCGGCAGCTGGTAGGTCATCGACTTGCCCGAGCCCGTGGGCATCACGGCGAACACGTCGTCGCCGTCCAGAACCGCGCCGATCACCTCGTCCTGCCCGGGACGGAAATCCTCGTACCCGAAGGTCTTCTTCAGCGCGGCGCGGGCCTCGTCGAGGCGGGTCATCGGGATCCTTGTTTCGGGGTGGCGGCGCGCGGCTTGCGGCGCCCGTGTCGAGACACTAGCCTTTCGGATCTCTACACGGGGACGGTCATGCCGCTCAACATCCGCAATGAGGAGGTCAACCAGCTCGCGGAGAAACTGGCCTCGCGGGCCGGGGTGAGCAAGACCGAGGCGGTGCGGATCGCGCTCACGAACGAGCTGGGGCGTCAGGAGCCACGGGTGCCGCTCGCGGAGCGACTGAAGCCGCTGCTCGACCGAATCGCAGCTGTGCCGAACACCGGTCTTGAGGCCGACAAGGCCTTCTATGACAGCCTAAACGACGAGTGATGTTCGTCGATGCCTCGGCTCTCGTCGCGATTCTGACTGGTGAACCAGGAAGTCGCGACCTGTTGGATAGTCTCGAGCGCGCCGCTACGCCGCTCACCTCCGGCCTCGCCTTGTTCGAGACGGTGATCGCAGTAGCCCGGAAGAAGGTGATGGCGGTTGCCGACATCGAGGCGGAGATCGATGAGTTCGTACGCACAGCCGGCCTGAGAATCGTACCGATCACCGCGACAGAGACAGCCGCAGCCCTGATCGCCCATGCCCGTTTCGGCAAGGGACGCCACCCGGCTAGGCTGAACCTCGGCGACTGCTTCGCCTATGCCTGTGCGCAGGTCCACGGCGTGCCGCTGCTGTTCATCGGCAACGATTTCCCGCAGACCGATATCCGCTCCGCCCTGGCATAACGCCTCAGCCGGCGTGGAACTCCGCCACATGCTGCGCCACGATCGCGTCGAAGGAGGCGTCCGCCCGGAAGCCGAGCGCGAGGGCCGCTTCCGGCTCGAACGCCTCCGGCCAGGAGCCGACGATCCGGGCGATGGCGGCGTCCGGCTCGCGCCGGATCAACGCCACGGCCGTGTCGCCCGCTACGCGCCGCAGCGCCTCGATCTCCTCGGCCACGGTGGCCGAGACGCCCGGCATGGTCAGGCTGATCCGCGGGCCGATGGCCGCGAGGTCGAGCCCGGCCGCATGGACCAGGAAACCCACCGCGGCGGCGGGGCTCGCGAACCAGTGGCGCACCGTCTCGGGCACCGGCAGCACAGCCTCCTGACCGGCCAGCGGCTCGCGGATGATCCCGGAGAAGAAACCCGAGGCCGCCTTGTTGGGCTTGCCCGGACGCACGCAGATGGTCGGCAGGCGCAGGCCGATCCCGTCCAAAAAGCCGCGGCGCGCGTAGTCGGCGAGCATCAGCTCGCCCATCGCCTTCTGGACGCCGTACGAGGAGGCCGGGCGCAGGATGAAGTCGTCCGGGATCACCTTCGGGAAGGGCGGCCCGAACACCGCCAGCGACGAGGTGAAGACCAGCTTCGGCCGATAGCCGTCGGCGGCGTTGGCCCGGCGGATCGCGTCGAGCAGCAGCCGCGTGCCGTCGAGGTTGACCCGGTAGCCCAGCTCCAGGTTGGCCTCGGCCTCGCCCGAGACCACCGCGGCGAGGTGGAAGATCACCCCCGGGCGCTCGGCGATGGCGGAATCGGCGGCGCCGGGGGCGGTGAGATCCGCGGCCTCGGCCTTCACCGGGCCGGAGAAGCCCGTCGGGGCGGTCGGCGGCACGACGTCGAGCAGGGTGAGGGCGGTGAGCGGCGCGCCGCCGACCGTGCCGTCCGCGACCAGGGCATCGACGAGGCGGCGGCCGATCATGCCGGCGGCGCCGAGAATCAGGGCGTGCATGGGTAACCTCTTATCTGCTGGCGGCGGTCAGGCCATCATGTCCAGGGCGCGCCCGAAGAAGTCCGGGCCGCCGAAATTGCCGGACTTCAGGGCGAGCAGCAGCGGCTCGGGCCGGCCGGCACTGCGCAGGATCGGCACGCCGGCGGCGATCTCGGGGCCAAGCAGGAACGCCCGGAGCCCCAGCCGGTCGACCACGGCGCCTGAAGTCTCGCCCCCGGCCACCACGAGCCGGCGCACGCCGCGGGCGACCAGCCCCTCGGCGATGGCCGCCAGCGCAGCCTCGATGGCGTGGCCGACCGCGTCGACCCCGTGCTGGGCCTGGAGGGCGCGCACCGCCTCGGGGGTCGCCGAGGAGGCGATCAGCACCGGGCCGGCGGCCAGGTTCTTCTCGGCGAAGGCCAGCGCCTCCGCCACCGCGTCGGCTCCGGCGAGCAGGGCCGCGGTATCGAGGCGCAGCACCGGCATCTGCGCCTCCGCGGCGGCGATCTGCTGGAGGGTCGCCTGCGAGCAGCTGCCCGCGAGGCAGGCCGCGGCCCCGCCCACCGGCTCGCCCATGGCCGCGCCGGCCGCATCCCGGGTACCGCGTCCGTCGGCGACGAGGGCGCGGGCAAGACCGAGGCCCAGCCCCGAGGCGCCCACCGAGAATTTCCTCGCGATGATCGCCCGGCCGAGGGTTTCGAGGTCGCTGTCGAAGATCGCGTCCGCGATGGCCGCCTGCTTGCCCTCCGCCGCCAGGGCGTCGAGCCGGGCCGCCACTGCCTCGGCGCCCCGTGCCACCGTCGCGGTGTCGATGAGCCCGACCGCGCCGGTGCTCTGGCGCGCCAGCACGCGCACCAGGTTGGCGTCGCGCATCGGGTTGAGCGGGTGGTCCTTGAGCGGGCTCTCGTTCAGCGGCACCGAGCCGACGAACAGGTTGCCCTGGTAGACGCTGCGTCCCGTCTCCGGGAAGGCGGGGGTGACGAGCGCGATCGCCTCGCCGGCCGCTTCCCGCAGGGCATCCATCACGGGGCCGATATTGCCGGCGTGGGTGGAATCGAAGGTCGAGCAGACCTTGAACATCACGTGGGCCGCGCCCCGGGCTCGCAGCCAGGCTTCAGCCTCGCGGGACCGCGCCACGGCCTCGTCGGCCGGGATCGAGCGGCTCTTGAGCGCCACCACCACTGCGTCGGCCTCCGGCAGGGCGCGGTCATCCTCCGGCACGCCGATGGTCTGGATCGTGCGCAGGCCCGCCTTGGTCAGGGTGTTGGCGAGGTCCGAGGCGCCCGTGTAATCGTCGGCGACGCATCCCAGCGCGAGGCTCATCGGGCTCTCCCTCTGTAGGCGGTGAGCCAGCCGAGGCCGGCCACGGTGTCGGCGGCCGGGATGTACTCGCAGCCGACGAAGCCGGCGTAGCCGAGCCGGTCCAGCTCGTCGAACAGGAACGCGTCGTTCATCTCGCCGGTGCCCGGCTCGTGCCGCTCCGGCACGCTCGCCGTTTGGACATGGCCGACGATCGGCATCAGCGCACGCAGCCGCATGGTCACGTCGCCGTGCAGGATCTGGCAATGGTAGAGGTCGAACTGCAGCTTCAGGTTCGGCAGCGCCAGCTCATGGATGAGATCCGCCGCCCGGCCGAAATCGTTGAGAAAGTAGCCCGGCATGTTGCGGCTGTTGATCGGCTCGAGCACGAGGTCGAGGCCGGCCGCACCCAGGCGTTCCGCCGTCCAGGCCACCGCCCGGCGATAGGCCTCGGCGGCTTTGGCGTCATCGTGCGGGGCGAGGCCCGCCATCAGATGCAGCCGGGCGACGCCGGTCGCCTCGGCGTAGCGCAGCGCCGTATCGACGCCCGCCTTCAGCTCATCCAACCGTTCAGGCAATGCCGCCAAGCCGCGCTCGCCCTTGGCGAAATCCCCCGGGGGCAGGTTGAACAGCGCCTGGGTCAGGCCGTTCGCCCGGAGCCGCTCGGCGATGGCCTCGGGCGGGTGCTCGTAGGGAAACAGGAACTCGACGGCGTCGAACCCGGCCCGGGCCGCCGCGTCGAAGCGGTCGAGGAACGGCACCTCGTTGAACATCAGGCTGAGATTGGCGGCAAAGCGCGGCATTGTTTTGGGACTTTCTCGGCTCGTCTCTCGGCACCCGTTCAATCTGCTTGGCAGGGCGTCATCCTACCCACGCCCTCATCCTGAGGTGCGGTGAAGCCGCTTCGAAGGAGCCGTCCAGGGATCGCGCGGCCGGCTGGAGCCCTCCTTCGAGGCCCAGCGCTCTTCGATCGCCGGGCACCTCAGGATGAGGGGATGGGTGGGATCGGCGTTGGTCCTGTCAACGGCGCCCCTCATGCCTGCCCCGGCAGCTTGGCGCCCGAGACCTGCGCGTAGAGCCGCGCCACGGAGGCATCGTCGTCCCGACCCATGCCGGCGCCGGACGCCATCAAGAACATCTGGAGCGCCGCCGCGGCCACCGGGACCGGATACTTCTCCGCCCGGGCCATGTCCTGCACGATGCCGAGATCCTTGACGAAGATATCGACCGCGCTCTTCGGCGCGTAGTCGGCGTCGAGGATGTGGGGCACCCGGTTCTCGAACATCCAGGAATTGCCCGCCGACTTGGTGATCACCTCGTAGACGCGGGCCAGGTCGAGGCCCTGCTTGGCGGCAAAGCTCATCGCCTCGCAGGCGGCGGCGATGTGCACGCCGGCGAGCAGCTGGTTGATCATCTTGAAGGCCGCGCCCTGGCCGGCCGCGTCGCCGAGCTCGTAGAGCGTGCCGGCCATGGCATCGAGGGCGGGGCGGGCCTTGGCGAAGGCGGCCGGGGAGCCCGAGGCCAGGAAGGTCAGGCCGCCATCGGCCGCACGGGCGGCGCCGCCGCTCATCGGGGCGTCGAGGTAATGACGGCCGGTGGCCTCCAGCCGCGCTGCCAGCGTGCGGGCGACGGCCGGATCCATGGTCGCCGAGGAGACGAACACGGCGCCTTCCGGCATCGCTGCGGCGGCGCCATGCTCGCCGAACAGCACCGCCTCGGTCTGGGCGGCGTTGACGACCACGCTCACCACCACGTCGGCTCCGTCGGCGGCCTCCGCGGGATGGGCTGCGGCGGTCCCGCCCGCCTCCCGGAAGCGCGCGACGGCCTCCGGGTTCACGTCGCAGGCGGCGACGGAGAAGCCGGCCCGCAGGAGCGAGCCCGCCATGCCGGAACCCATGGAGCCGAGGCCGATCACCGCGGCGCGGCCTGTCTGCTTGGTGGTGGCCATCGGGTTGGGTCCTGCTTCTAAGGTAACAGACTCGGCAGCAAGTGTTTGAAACACCGCGTTTTCCCCTCCCCCTTGCGGGGAGGGGTCAGGGGTGGGGGTGGCTCAGAAGGGACCGCTGAGCCTCATCCGGAACCACCCCCACCTCCGGCTCCTCCCCGCAAGGGGGAGGAGAGGGCGTCGAGGCATACGCGCCTCAGCGGTTGACCATCCTGGCCGGCGTCACGAACACGCAGACCGAGCCGACCACCAGCATCACCGCGAGCGCGTACATGCCGGCCGCGGTGCTGCCGGTGGCGTCGCGCAGCGCGCCGATCACGTAGGGGCTGACGAAGCCCGCGAGGTTCCCCACCGAGTTGATCAGCGCGATGCCGGCCGCCGCGCCGGCGCCGCTCAGGAAGGCGGTGGGCAGGGACCAGAACAGGGGCGAGCAGGTCAGCACGCCGGCCGCCGCCACCGAGAGCGCGGCCACCGCGACCGTGGTCGAGCCCGCGCTCGCCGAGACCACGAAGCCGACGGCGCCGATGAGCGCCGGGATGATCAGGTGCCAGCGGCGCTCGCGCATCCGGTCGGCGCTCAAGCCCAGCAGGACCATCACGACGGCCGCGCACAGGAACGGGATCGCGCTGATCAGGCCGATATTGAGGTTGCCCTGCACGCCGGACGCCTTGACGATCGTCGGCAGCCAGAAGGTCAGGCCGTACTGGCCGGTGACGAAAGCGAAGTAGATCAGGCTCATGAACCAGACGCGGCCGTTGCGGAACACGGTCGCGATCGAGTGCGGGCTCGATTCCTTGCCATGGTTGTCGGCGGCGATGTCGCGCTCGAGGACCTGCTTCTCGGCGTCGGTCAGCCACTTGGCCTCGGCGGGGCGGTTGTCGAGGTAGAGGAACACCGCGACGCCGATCAGCACCGCCGGCACGGCCTCGACCAGAAACATCCATTGCCAGCCGGACAGGCCCTGGGCGCCGTTGAACGCATCCATGATCCAGCCCGAGAGCGGGTTGCCGAAGATCCCCGAGATCGGGATCGCCGCCATGAACACCGCGATGACCTTGGCCCGGCGGTGGGCCGGAAACCACTGCGTCGTGTACAGGATCACGCCCGGGTAGAAGCCGGCCTCGGCGAGACCGAGCAGGAAGCGCATCCCGTAGAAGGTCCATTCCGAGTTCACGAACACGAAGGCGCCGGAGATCACCCCCCAGGTGATCATGATCCGGGCGATCCAGACCCGGGCGCCGACCCGGTGCAGGATCACGTTCGACGGCACCTCGAACAAAAAGTAGCCCAGAAAGAAAATGCCGGCGCCGAGGCCGTAGACCGTCTCGGAGAACTTCAGCTCCTGGGACATCTGCAGCTTGGCGAAGCCGACATTCACCCGGTCGAGATACGCCACCACGTAGCAGAGCATCAGGAACGGCACGAGGCGCCAGAACACCTTGGCGTAGGTCCGGTCGACGAAGGACTTTTCCTCCGCGAGGGATGCGCCCCGCAGCGGGGCGGCTTGAACCGACATCGGCGTTCTCCCTGGTCCGCACCACGTCGAAGCGCGGACGGATACTGATCTTCACCACTCGTTCCGGCGGCGCTGGCGGGGGCTGTAGCGGCTTTTGGCAGCGCTGCCAATCCGGTTGTGCGGAATAATGCAGGACGCTATGTCGGGGTGTAAGGCGCCGCCGAACGCGAGCCCTGCATCCAATCCAACCCCCTCATCCTGAGGTGCCGTAGCGCAGCGGAGGCCTCGAAGGCGGTCTCCAGGGACCACGCCGACATCTGGAGGGCTCCTTCGAGGCCCGCTGACGCGGGCACCTCAGGATGAGGGTGTGGGTGGGAGGTGAGGCACAGTCACAAAAAAGGCCGGGAGATGGATGGATTCCAGCCGCCGGGGCGGCTCGTGACGCTCACCGACGTCGCCCGCGAGGCGGGGGTCGGCGAGAGCACGGTCTCGCGGGTCCTGCGCAACCACGGCTCCTCTTCGAAGCGCGCCCGGGAGCGGGTGGCGGAGGCCGTGGCCCGGCTCGGCTACGTGCCGAACCGCCTCGCCGGCAGCCTCGCGGGACCGGGGGCGAGCGCGCAGCTCGCCGGGGTGATCGTGCCGTCGCTCGCCAACGTGGTCTTCCCCGACCTGCTGCGCGGGCTGACCGGTGCGCTGGACGCCGCGGGTATCCGCTGCGTGATCGGGGTGAGCGATTACGACCCGGACCGGGAGGAGGCGCTCGCCGCCGCGCTCCTGTCGTGGCGCCCGGCCGCGCTGCTGCTCACCGGGCTGGAGCACAATCCCGGGACGGTGGCCCTGGCGAAGGCCGGGGGCGTGCGCGTGGTCGAGATGATCGACACGGATGGCGTGGGGATCGACGCCGTGGTCGGCTTCTCCAACCGGGCGGTGGGGGCGGCGAGCGCCCGGCACCTCGTGGAGCGCGGCTATCGGCGCATCGCCTATCTCGGCCACGACCTGCAGGTGGACCTGCGGGCGGCCAAGCGCCTCGCCGGGTTCGAGGCCGCCTTGGGCGAGGCCGGCTTGTCGCTCCACGGCAGAGAAATCAGACCCGGGCCATCTTCGCCCGGTTCCGGGCGGGCCGGGCTGGAGACGCTGCTGGCGCGCCATCCGGACCTCGACGCGGTCTACTTCTCCAACGACGACATGGCGCTCGGTGGCTACTTCGCCTGCCTGGCGGCGGGCTTGAGCGTGCCGGGGCGGATCGCCCTGTTCGGCTTCAACGGGCTCGACTTCGCGGCGGCGATGCCCCAGCCCCTGTCGACGGTGCGCACACCGCGCCTGGAGATCGGCCGGCAGGCGGCCGCCAGCCTGATCGGCGAAGGTCCCAAGCGCATTGATCTCGGCTTCGAGCTGATCGAGGGAGCGACCGCATGAGTGAGACGGCGTTGCGCGAACAAATCTGTCGCTATGGCCGCTCGCTGTTCGAGCGCGGCCTGACGCCGGGCTCGTCCGGCAACATCTCGCTGCGCCTGCCGGACGGCGGCTGGCTGGTGACGCCGACCAACGCGTCGCTGGGCTTCCTCGACCCGGCCCGGATCTCGCGGCTGGACGCGGACGGCCGGCTGGTCTCGGGCGACAAGCCGACGAAGGAAATCCCGCTGCACAATGCGCTCTACGAGAGCCGGGGGAACGCCAAGGCGATCGTGCATCTGCACTCGACCCACGCGGTGGCGGTCTCGATGCTGCCGGAGATCGACCCGCGCCAGGTTCTGCCGCCGCTGACGCCCTACTACCTGATGCGCACCGGCGGCACCGCGCTGGTGCCCTACTATCGCCCGGGCGACCCCGCGGTGGCGGATGCGATCCGGGGGCTCGCCGGCAAGTACAGCTCGGTGCTGCTCGCCAATCACGGCCCGGTGGTGGCCGGCGACAGCCTGGAGGCCGCGGTCTTCGCCACCGAGGAGCTGGAGGAGACCGCCAAGCTTTATTTGTTACTCCGCAACCTCAATCCGCGGCAGCTCAGCCCCGGGCAGGTGGCGGATCTCGTCAGCCATTTCGGGCTGACCCTGCCGGAGGTGGACGACCATGCCGGGCATGATCATGGGTGAGGCAGCTTCCGGCCGAGGGCTTCCGCCGCACCGTCATCACGCGCGCAGCGAAGTGACCCAGGGCAGCGCGCCATCGCCGAGCGTGGCGCCACGCTGGGTTGCTTCGCTGCGCTCGCAATGACGGGAGAGCCGATCCGCGATCGCGTGGAAACCGCGCGCCCTCCAACCAACCCCCCTCATCCTGAGGTGCTGCGCAGCAGCCTCGAAGGAGCCCTCCAGCCGGCCGCGCGATCCCTGGAGCCCTCCTTCGAGGCTCGCTGCGCTCGCGCCTCAGGATGAGGGCGCGGGTGGGATCGCGAACGGCGCGCGCTACCCCTCGATCTTCGAGAAATCCGCCACCGCGCGGGTCGCGGCGCGGAGCGCGTTGAGGAGCAGCAGGCGGTTCTCGCGGAGCTTCGGGTCGGGGGCGTTGACGGTCACGTCCTGGAAGAAGGCATCGACCGGCGCGCGTAGGGTCGAGAGCGCCCGCATCGCCCCGGCAAAGTCCTCGCTCGCGATGGCCTGGGACGCCGTCGCGGCGGCGCCCGCCAGGGCCTCGGCGAGCGCCCGCTCGGCCGGCTCGCCGGACGCCGCCAGGGCAGAATCGGGCGCGGCATCGTAGGCGCGGCCGTCCTTCTTCTCCTCGATCCGCAGGATGTTCGAGGCGCGCTTGACCCCGGCGACCAGGTTCTTGCCGTCCTCAGTCTCCAGGAAGGCCTGCAGGGCCTCGACCCGGCGCACCACCATCAGCAGGTCGTCCTGGCCGGGCAGCGCAAAAACCGCGTCGATCAGATCGTGCCGGGCGCCCTGGTCGCGCAGGTAGACTTTGAGGCGATCGGCGAAGAAGGCGAGGAGATTACCGTCCGAGGAATTGAAGATCCGCGGAAAGGCCTCGCTCTCAGTCTCTTCTCCAGTCACGGCAGAGACCAAACGTTTGTACGCATCGAATGCGTGCTCTGACAGCTTGAGCCGCAATCCATTCTCGACAACGATTCGGATCACGCCGAGAGCGGCCCTTCGCAGCGCGTAGGGATCCTTACTGCCGGTAGGCTTCTCATTGATGAACCAAAAGCCCACCAGCGTGTCGAGCTTGTCGGCGAGCGCCACCGCGATCGAGACCGGATCGCTCGGCACCCGGTCGGAGGGGCCGACCGGCTTGTAATGCTCCTCGATGGCGGCGCAGACGCTTCCGTGCTCGCCCTGGAGCGCTGCGTATTTCCGGCCCATCAGGCCCTGAAGCTCCGGGAACTCGCCGACCATCTCGGTGACGAGGTCGGCCTTGGCCAAGCGGCCGGCGCGCTCGGCCAGGGCCGGATCGGCCCCGACCAGGGGCGCCAGCTCCTGCGCCAGGGCGGCGATGCGGGCGATCCGCTCGCCCTGGGTGCCGAGCTTTTCGTGGAAGACGATTGCATCGAGCTTGGGTAGCCGGTCTTCCAGGCGAATCGCCTTGTCGGTCTCCCAGAAGAATTTCGCGTCCGACAGCCGCGCCCGCACCACCCGCTCGTTGCCGGCGGTGATCGCGTGGCCGCCGTCGGATGCCAGAAGATTCGAGACCAGGATGAAGGCGGGGGCCAGGTCCTCCGAGCCGCCCGCCGCGTGCCCCTTGCGCAGGACGAAGCACTTCTGGTTCGCCCGGATGGTCGCCCGGATCGCCTCGGCCGGGATGTCGAGGAAGGCCGCATCGAAGGAGCCCATGAGCACCACGGGCCATTCCACCAGGCCAGCCACCTCCTCCAGCAGGCCCTCGTCCTCCACGAGGTCGAGGCCGCGCGCGAAGGCGAGGTCGCGGGCATCGTGCAGGATCACGTCCTTGCGCCGGTCGGCGTCGAGGATGACCTTCGCGCGCTCCAGGGCCTGGATGTAGTCGTCGAACCGGCGGACCTCGATCGGTCCCGGCGCCAGGAAGCGGTGGCCGTAGGTGACGGTCCCGGCCGCGATGCCGCCGACCGCGAACGGCACCACCTCGGGGGTCTCGGTCTCCGGCCCGAAGGTCGCGACGATCGATTGCAGCGGGCGCACCCAGCGCAGGGCGCCGGGCTGAGCGGAGGCCGCGCCCCAGCGCATCGCCTTCGGCCAGGGAAAGCTTTTGATGATCTCGGGCAGGAGCTCGGCGAGCACGTCCAGGGTCTCGCGTCCGGGCCGCTCGATCACCGCGAGGTAGAACTCGCCCTTCTTCGGGTCGGTGATTCTCTGGGCCTCATCCAGGCTCGCCAGGCCGGCGCCCTTCAGGAACCCCTGGATGGCGGCCTCGGGGGCGCCGACCCGCGGGCCGCGGCGCTCCTCTCGCACCGCCTCGCCGCGGGCGGGCAGGCCGGCGATGTGCAGGGCGAGGCGGCGCGGCGTCGAGAACGCCTTAGCGCCCTCGTACAGGAAGCCGCGCTCGACCAGCGCGTCGGTGACGAGTTTCTTCAGATCCTCCGCCGCGCGCCGCTGCATGCGGGCGGGGATCTCTTCCGAGCGGAGTTCGAGCAGGAGGTCGGGCATGGCGCGGCCATATCGCCGCGCCGCAGGCCTGTCGAGGGTCGAACGGTCGGGGCCGTCCTGAGAGCCTCTCACAAATCTCCCGCTGCGCCGTCGCTGCCAGAGGAGAACTCCCGGTGATCGGGAGTTCTGTAAGGTGCTCTTATTGCGCCTCGCCCTTCAGGATGGTGGTGAGCTGCCACTTGCGATCGCCGATCGCGTGGGCATCCGATACCCGCCAGGCGCCATCCTCGCGCACGAGGTCGAAGACGATGGATTTCGAGCCGTCTCCGCCCTTGCGCTCCACCGTGACCTTCGCCTGGTCCTTGCCCTCCGTGGCCTCCTTGAAGGTCAGGGCCTTCACGGTATCGGGCTTCAAGGGCTCGCCGTTGAGGCGGTAGTCGAAATCGAGGCTGCCGGTGGCGCCGTTGGCCTGCTTGGCGTCGGCGTCGAACAGGCCCTGGAGGCGCTTGGTGTAGACGGCCGAGTGATTCGGACGCGGCTCGGCATAGAGCTTCTTGACCACCGCCTCCGGGCCGGGATCGGCCGCGAGCGCCGGGCCGAGGCCGAACGCGAGGACGCCGAGGGCGAGGAGGGTCTGTTTCATCATGGGATTCCCGCGTCTGCGGACGCGCCGAAGCGCGCCGGTTGGCGGGGGTTGCAACGCACGAGGGCGCAAGGGGCTCCGCCGACGACCTGCAGCAGCACTTGCGCGGCTGTGAACGGCGCGCACATGATGCGGCATGTCGTTCGACACGCTGTATCAGTCCCGGGATCCCGTGACGCCCCGGCCGACCTTCGCCGAGCTGAGCGTGGTCGCGGTGCTGCGCGATGTGCAGACCGACGACGGCGTCACGATTCCGGCCGGCACGGAAGGCACGATCGTCGGCATCTGGGCCGGCGGCGAAGCCTACGAGGTCGAGTTCGACGAGCCGGTGGCGGGCAACGCTACGGTTCGCGCAGAAGCCCTACGGGTGGCCTGAGGGCGGTGGCCGACGATTCCGCCGACTGGACCCCCGATCTCACGATCGCCGAATCTAAGATCCACGGCTATTTGCTGAACCTCGATCATCGGAAGGGTCGACACAAAGCCCGCGTCCTGCTGGCCTGCGGCTTCACGCAATCTGGTGGCGACCTGCTGGTCTCGGCCCTCTTCCGACATGCCCGCCCGAGCCAACTCGTCCGCGAGTTCGCGGACGTCTATGGCCGCAAGTTCGTCTACGAAGGGCCTCTTGAGAGCCCGGACGGACGCAACCCGCAGTTTCGGTCCGTGTGGCAATCGAAGCCCGGCGATCCGCGGCGCTTCTTCTGCACCGCCTATCCGCTTTGAGGCCTCACGCCCCGCCTGCCGCCGTCCTGAGCCACGCCGCGCCGCAGGCCTTGGCCAATTCCCGCACCCGCAGGATGTAGCTCTGGCGCTCGGTGACCGAGATCACCCCGCGGGCGTCGAGCAGGTTGAAGACGTGGCTCGCCTTGATGCACTGGTCATAGGCCGGTTGCGCCATGCGGTGGCGCTCGGTCTCGGCGGCAGGCGCGCCCGCGTCGAGATAGGACCGGCAGGCGGCCTCCGCATCGGTGAACTGGCGGAACAGCATCGCCGTGTCGGCCGCCTCGAAGTTGTGGCGGGAATATTCCTGCTCGGCCTGCAGGAACACGTCGCCGTAGGTGATCCGGTCGGCGCCCTCGGCGCCGTTGAAGTCGAGGTCGTAGACGTTCTCGACGCCCTGGACATACATGGCGAGCCGTTCCAGCCCGTAGGTCAGCTCGCCGGCCACGGGAGCGCATTCGAAGCCCGCCACCTGCTGGAAATAGGTGAACTGGCTGACCTCCATCCCGTCGCACCAGCACTCCCAGCCGAGGCCCCAGGCGCCGAGCGTCGGGCTCTCCCAATCGTCCTCGACGAAGCGGATGTCGTGGAGCTTCAGGTCGACCCCGATGGCGTCGAGGGAGGCGAGGTAGAGTTCCTGCAGGTTCGGCGGGTTCGGCTTCAGGATCACCTGGAACTGGTAATAGTGCTGGAGCCGGTTGGGGTTCTCGCCGTAGCGCCCGTCCTTGGGCCGGCGCGACGGCTGGACATAGGCCGCCTTCCAGGGCTTCGGGCCGAGGGCGCGCAGTGTCGTCGCCGGATGGAACGTGCCGGCGCCGACCTCCATGTCGTAGGGCTGGAGGATCACGCAGCCCTGCGCCGCCCAGAACTCCTGCAGCGTCAGGATCAGCCCCTGGAACGATTTCTTTTGGGACATGGGCGGCGAAGGCTCGGCGATGCGGGGCGGATCTGGTGTCGGCGGGCCGGTTTAGGTGCGGGCGGCGGGGGGTGCAAGACGAGGGTCCCTCTTGCGCCCGAGAGGCGGACGATGGTCAGCTTCCCCCGACGCAGCGCGGGAGGGACGGATCGTGACCATCAGCCCGGACAGAATCGCGATCCGCCCGATCGGCGCGGGGGACCGGGCCGCGTGGCTGCCGTTGTGGCGGGGCTACCAGGGCTTCTACAAGGTCGACCTCTCCGATGCGGTTACGGAGAGCACCTGGGGCCGCCTCAACGATCCGGCCGAGCCGGTCGACGGCGCCCTGGCCTGGCGGGGCGCCGAGGCGGTCGGGCTCGTCCACCACATCCGCCACCGCTCGGCCTGGACGATCGGCGATTACTGCTACCTCCAGGACCTGTTCGTGGCGGATGTTGCCCGCGGCGCGGGAATCGGGCGGCGGCTGATCACGCATGTCTACGAAGCCGCGAAGGGCGCCGGGTGTTCGCGCGTCCACTGGCTGACCCACGAGACCAATACCGACGCGATGCTGCTCTACGACCGGATCGCCGAGCGGTCGGGCTTCGTCCAATACCGCAAGATCCTCTGAGATCATCGCCGGGTGTGCGGGCAAGCACGCAAGCCCGACTGTTTTCGGGGCATAGCGGGAACCGTCAAGTTCGAGGCCAAGTTATCGCCGCAAACAGGGGATTTCGGCACCTCGGCGTGCCGAACACGACGGACCACCGATCATGCATCAGGCTCGCACGCGTCACGATTTCGGCCGCAAGAACCTCGCCGTCCTGGCCGCCATCGCCGTCTCCGCCATGGCCGCCACCCCGTTCGTGATGAGCGCCAGCCGCGCGCTCGCGACCCCGGAGGAGCCGACCGTCACCACGACCCTGCGGGTCGAGCCCGTGGAGGTCTCCCCCGTGGCGGCTCCCAAGGAGGCCGCGCCCTGCCTGCGCAAGGTGCGGGTCGTCTACAGCGGCTACGGCACCCCGTCCGACGCCTGCGCCATCCGCTGAGGGCGGCGGCCTCAGGCGAAGTCGGTCACGCGGCGCCGTGGGCCGGCGCCGCGCCGGCGAGGCGCTTCAGGTGGAGTTCCTCCAAGTCGATCTCCCCCTCCAGCGCCCGCAGCACCGAGCTGTGGATGCGGTTCTCCCGGTGCAGGGCGATCAGCGCCGAGCGCCCGGAGCGCACGGCCAGTAGCGCGGCGGCGAAATGCTCGGTCCGCTCGACATCCATGGCGTCGCGCTCGTCGCGCACCCGAGATGTTGCCCGTACCCGGCGGCGATACTCCTCCACGAGGCGCGGGTGCTGGAGCGCGCCGGATTCCGGTGACACCATCTGCTCCAGGGCGGCGAGACCGGCCTCGTTCATCACCACCCGGGCCATGACGGCGTCGAGATGGCCGTCCGGCAGGCTCTGGCTCGGGTCGAGGCGCAGCCGCCGGATCAGCGGCCCGAGCGTCGTGCCCTGGACCAGCACCGTGAACAGGATCACCGCGAAAGACGCCACCAGGATCGCGTCGCGGCCCGGGAAATCCACCGGCAGCGCCAGCGCGGCGGCGAGCGTCACCACCCCGCGCATGCCGGCCCAGCCGATGATCAGCGGCACCCGCGGATCCGGGCGGGGTTCCTGGGCGCGCACCCGGGCCGACAGGATCCGCCGCAGGTAGACGGCCGGAAAGACCCAGAGCAGACGGGCGACCACGCAGGCCGCCGTGACGGTGACCGCCAGGGGTAGGCCGGTGGCGAGCGGCCCGAAATCGCCGCCGGTCCGGGCGAGCACGCCGCGCAGGGCCAGCCCGATCAGCACGAAGACCAGGGCCTCCAGCACGAAGACCACGAATTCCCACACCGCCACGGCGTGGCGCCGGACATGGGCGTCGAAGGTCTCGTGCTCGCGCCCGCCCATCATCAGCCCGCAGGCGACCACGGCGAGCACCCCGGAGGCGTGGATCTCCTCGGCGGCGAGATAGGCGGCGTAGGAAGCCAGAAAGCTCAGCACCGTCACGGCGTTGGCATCGTGCAGGCGCCGCACCAGCGCGTTCACCGCGAAACCGCAGGCGAGCCCGACCGCGACGCCCGCCACCGCCAGCCAGGCGAAGCTGCTCGCCGCCGCCCAGGCGCTGAAGCTCCCGGTCAGCGCCGCCGCCACGGCGAAGCGATAGAGCACGAGGCCGGAGGCGTCGTTGACGAGGCTCTCGCCTTCCAGGACCGTGACCATCCGGCGGGGCAGGGCGACCCGGGCCAGCACCGCCTTGGCGGCGACCGCGTCCGGCGGCGACACGATGGCGCCGAGGGCGAAGCAGGCGGCCCAGGGCAGGGCCGGCACCACCGCGTGGGCGACGAGCCCGACCACCAGGGTGGTGAACAGCACGGCGCCCAGCGACAGCGACAGGATCGGGGCGAGGCTCGCCCGGAAATCGCGCCAGACGGTGAAATAGGCCGATTCGAGCAGCAGCGGCGGCAGGAACAGGACCATGATCAGGTCCGGATCGAGATCGAAGGCCGGCAGGCCCGGCGCCACCGCCAGCGCCATGCCGCCGAGCACCAGGGCGGCGGCCGGCGGAAACCCGAGCCGCCCGGCCACCAGAGACAGCAACAGGGCCGCCCCGAGGAGCGCGAGGATCAATTCAAACAGGGCGACGGGCGTCATCGGTCGATCAGGTTCGGCGCGGGGGCTCCGGCAAGCGCGGCCTTTCTAATCGGGTTTCGCAAAACGGCGGAATAGGCTTGCCAATACCGGCAGGCAGGAGCCCAAAACCCATCGATATTCCGGCCGCCCCAGGATCGACGGACGATGCTGGGAGAGACCGATCAGTCCGGCAAACGATCGTCCGGCGCCGGCGGGAGGCCGTCCTGCCGGTTCATGACGCGATCGAACGCGGCCAGATCCGCGCGTCCGCCGCGTTCGGCGAGGAACGTCACCGCCTTCATCGCCGAGAGCTTCTCGGCCACGGCCGTTGCGACGAACTGGTCCAGCGTCGTGCCGCCCTCGCGGGCGATCCGCTCGGCCACATCGGTCAGCGCAGGCGGCAGTTGCACCGTGACGTCGCGATCCATGACCCGTCAGCTCCTTCTCAGGATGTCGCCCGGACCGACGACCTCGATCCCGAAGACGCCGGGTGCGGCTCCGAAATCCGCCTTGTTGAACGTGACGATCGCGTCGGCACGCCCGTTCACCGCCACCTCGAGAACCATCTCGTCCGCAGGATCCCGCAGGCGCGGACGCCAGAGATAATGGATCGCGACGGGCTCGGCGAACAGGGCCAGCACGTCGAGGACGTTGACGACATCCGCCGCCGAGATCCGCGCCGCCTGCAGATGCTCCGGCCGCAGGGCGACGGCCTCGTATTCCAGGAACAGCGGGACGCTGAGCAGCATCCGGATCTCTCCGGCTCGGATCCGGCGCAGCAGCGCGGCCGAACCGCCGGACGGGCTGCGAAGCGCCGCCACGATGATGTTGGTGTCGAGAACCAGGCGCATGGACGGGGCCGAGTCGGCGCGGGCGGCCCCTCAGCCTAGCGCATCGTGCCGGATACCGGAACCGGCGCGATGCGCTAGGTCTTTGCTGGGCATCGTCTTTTTCCGAAAGCCGGAGCCCGCCTTTCGGGACGATGCTACAGCTCAGAGCGCCCCTTCCCGCACCGCGCCGGGATCGGCCAGCGCGTGCAGGATGCGGGCGGCGCTGTGGGCGAAGCGGAGGGTGACGGCCTTGCGGCGGGGGCCGCTGAGCGGGTGCTCGGGGGCTTCCCGCAGGATGCCGGCGCCGTAGCCGTCGGCGACGATCAGGCCGCATTCCTCCGGGATCAGGGATTCGGGCACGTCCTCGGGGATGGCGAAGAAGAACCGATCGCAGAAGTCCCTGTAATCAGGCCACTTTCTGTCGGCTCGGAAATCCGCGACGCTCGACTTGATCTCCACGATGGTGAGCCGGCCGGCGCCGCACAGGGCGATCACGTCGGCGCGGCGGCCGTTGACCAGCGAGAATTCCGGCAGGGTGACGCAGCCCATCTCGGAGAACAGGCGGCGCACGCCGCGCTGGATCCGCAGGGCGGTGGGCGATTGCCTCCTGTCGGGGGGCAGGATCACGTCGCCCGCCGGGAGCGCGGGGAGGCCGAGGGAAGCGGACATGCGGGGTCGGGATGCGCCTGTGTCGATTCGGGACATCCTGCCGAATCGCAGCCGATCCGTCACCTGCGGCGCGGCATCGCCCCCGGATCGCTCCGGAAACAATCTTTTCCAATCAGATACTTAGGCCAAAAAACCTTGGATCGCGGCAAAGCCGTCGGTGAGCGCCGCGGGGCCCGGCTGGAGGATCAGCGGCGCCTTGATCTCGTGGATCCGGCCCTCGCGCACCGCCGGGATCGCGTCCCAGCCGGGGCGGGACCGGATGCGGTCGAGGTTGACCTTCTTGCCGCACCAGGAGGCCAGGATCACATCGGGGGCGGCGGCGATGACCTGCTCGGGGGTGACGATCCGGTCCTTCGCGGCCGGCTGCCGGGCGAGCTCCGGGAACACGTCCCGGCCCCCGGCATAGCCGATCAACTCGGAGACCCAGCCGATTCCGGAGATCATCGGCGCGTCCCACTCCTCGAAATACACGCGAAGGCTGGGCGCATTCTTCGCGCGCGCTTCAGCCTGAGTCAGCGTCTCTGCGAAGTTTTGGGCCAGCGCCGCGGCCCGCTCCGGAACCCCGACCAGGGCCCCCAGGGTGCGGATCATCGCCAGGCAGCCCGCCACATCCCTCTGGTTGAACAGGTGGACGGCGATACCCGCGCGGGCCAGATCGGCGACGATCCCGGCCTGGAGGTCGGAAAACGCCAGGACGAGGTCCGGCGCCAGCGCCAGGATTTTGGGGAGGTCGGCGCTGGTGAAGGCCGAGACCCGGGGCTTCTCCCGGCGGACCCGGGGCGGGCGCACCGCGTAGCCCGAGACGCCGACGATCCGGTCCTCCTCACCCAGAAGGTACAGGGTCTCGACGGTCTCCTCGGTGAGGCAGACGATGCGCTCCGGGGGGAAGCGGCGCATCAGCGGGCGCGCCCGAACACGACCATCAGCGGTCGAGCCAGGCGAGCAGCCCGGCCCCGGGGGCGAGCAGCACGAAGGCCCAGACCAGGGCCGAGGCGACGTTGGCCAGCTGGAACGGCAGCCGCGCAGACCGAGGGTGCCGGCGAGCAGCGGCACCAGGGCCCGGGCCGGCCCGAAGAAGCGCCCCAGCGCCACCGCGGCGATGCCCCAGCGGCCGATGAAGGTTTCCGCCTTGGCGACGAGGTCGGGATAGCGCCGCAGCGGCCATTTCGTGCGGGCGCCCGGCCCGACCCAGCGCCCGACCTCGTAGGAGAGCCAATCCCCCAGGGCGGCGCCGAGCGCCGCCGCGCCGATCACCGGCCAGAGCGGGATGTCGGCCCCCCCGACCAGGGCGCCGATGCCGATCAGGATCACGGTGGCCGGCACGAACAGCGACAGGATCGCGATCGACTCGCAGAAGGCGAGCCCCCCGGCGATCAGCGGGGTCCAGACCTTGTGCGCCTCGACGAAGGCGAGGGTCGAGCTGCGCAGGGCTTCGATGTCCATCGGGCTCGGGGGGCGGCGGGGCGACCCGACCCATCTGAGGCCGGGGAGGGCGGGGGACAAGGGTTTTGGGTATTGGGTGGGGACGCAAGCAGGAGGCGCCGCCGGGGATCGGGTCGCCCCGAGATTTCGAATTTAGATCAAGGAATTGATGATTATAGTTGTCTTGCGCCGCTGCAGCCAACCCCTCATTACGTGAGGCGCGTTGCGTACCTGCGTTCTGAAATGCCGACTGCGTACGCCCCATTTTCACTTATTTGGTCGCTTATCGGACCATCACATCATCCCATGAGCGGACGCTACCGGTTGCGACCGATTGTTCGCATACGGCTAGTTACGGAACGGGGCGCGCTCGCCGAGAATCGGGATCAGGGCCGGCTACCCCGGGCACCAACCCACCCCGTTACCAAGCACCTGCAGCAAGGCATCGAGAGCGATCACTTCCGGGTGAGACGGGCGATGCTGCGGGTGGATGGCTTCCCCTCGTTCCATACGGCGCGGAGCACGATCGGCGGATTCGAAGCTATGCTTTGGCTGCGCAAGGGCTTCGGCTTCGCCGATGCCTGAACTGTGCGCGAGCAAAACTAGCTGCTGGCCTGCTGCTTCGGACTTCCTGTTGCAAACAAAGCATGAAAGCGGGACGGCAGAGGCTCTTCCGTCGCCCGTAGCCGCGTTTGCGACAAGCTCACTACCTTACCGCCGGCGGCCTCGCTGCCCCAGTCAGCCAATGGTCATGAGTCCGAACATTAAACCCTCATAATTCACTTACATTGGCGAGCATCATATTCTAAGTTGCATTCTCAACCTACTTGTGTATTAATCGAGGCAAATTCAGAGAATGAAAAATCATTGGACAACAAATGCGCTTAACCAAGCTAGAAGTAATAAATTTTCGCGGCATTGAACACGTCGAAGTGTCCCTAGATCGCAAGATTAGCGTTATAGTTGGTCAAAACGCGATTGGAAAAACTACTATCTTAGAAGCAATACGTTTGGCCAAGTCGGTTTTGAGTCCTAGATTTTCTGGAGAGGCAACCAACGTACTTCAGCAGCTTGGAGTAATGTCCCCTCATCATCAGTTCTTCGGTATTCGAGGCGTTGACGCGAGGGCGTTGACGGCCAACCCAAATACGCCAACTACTATTCGATTGGATATCAGATTATCTGACGCCGAAAGAGAAATACTTAAGGAGCAACGGCAGCAATTTGCCCGTCTTGAGTTACAGTCACGGTTAGGCAGCGACTTTGAGGCAAATCAGGACCGGTTTACACAATTTCTCTCAAACATAGCCGGCAAGGAGCAGCTTAACACTTCGCTAAAAAACGTAGATGAATACATATCCCGACTTGAGACGAGTCTAGATATAAGCCTAAAGCTTACTATAGACCACAGTTCGGGGAATTTTATAGGAGCCGACAACTTCGCGCAGCAGGCTGTTTCGGTTATAGAAAGAACTCTTCCTCCAAATCTTGCCAAATTCAGCTATTATCAAGCCGATCGATCATTCCCTCAAGGTGAAGTTCAAATACAATTAGGCTCGCAAGACGCACAACAGCTTGTACAATCGCATTTCTCAACACCTTCTGTTAAATATCACCGGCTGAAGATTTCGATAGCTGCTGGCGTAATTGCGGGTCGGTTAAGCCAAAATGACCTAGAAAAGAATTTTTCCGCAGTGTTCGACGCATTGCTTCCAGGAAAATCCTTCTCAAAAGTCGAGATTAGCCAGATAGGCGTCGTTCGAGTAGTTGTACGGGATAAAATTTCAGGTAAAGAATTCGACATTGATGGATTAAGTAGCGGTGAGAAAGGTCTGGTCTTGACCTTTTTATCGCTCTTTGAGTCTCTCGCAGATGGGGCGATTGTATTACTCGATGAGCCAGAGCTGCATCTAAATCCCGGCGTAACTCGGAATATCATAAAAACTCTATTAGAACGTGTGTGCGCGACAGCGAACGCCCAGTTAATTGTCACAACACATTCCGCAGAAATTCTGAGCGATGCTTATGAATCAGAGGATTGCAGACTCTATACCCTTAGGGGACCTAAAGACCTGTCGCCAGTCTATCCAGAAGATAGCTCTAAAGTTATTGAAATTCTGAATGATCTGGGAGTTACCACTGCCGACGTGCTATTCAACAAAGGAGCTATTTTCGTCGAAGGTCCTCACGACTCCGAATTACTTTCTGATGGATTTGGCGATGTCATTTCTTCGTACAAAATCACGAAAATGGGCGGCAGATTCGAAGTCGAAAAGGCAGTAAAATCCTTGGAAAAGAATACAGACCCGACTATTAGAGGTAAGCGACAACTTTTCATCATAGACGGGGATAGGAAAAAGACCGATCTGAAAACCGTTGGCGATCTCCATGTGCTTCAATGGTCAAAATATTGCTTCGAAAACTATTTAATCGATGATCGTGTTTTGTATAATGTGATCAATGAGAACACCAAATCAACAGTTGGGTCTCGAGCGGAGTTCGCTTCATCTATTCGAGAACTGGCGTTTGGCCAGATTTCAAACATCGCTATAAAGCAAGCTTACGCGGAATTTGAACCGGAAAATTCTGGTCTTCGGCCTAGTGAGATGAAAGACAAATCCATCACTGAATTTGCAGAGGTGCTTTGGAATCGCATCGCAAGAATTGGGTTACAAACGTCCAATCTAAATAAATCTACTTGGATTGCCACACTTACAAAACGGGCCTCGGAAATCGAAGCCAACCTTCAGTCAGACTGGATTGAAAGTTGGAGATCAGACGCGGACGGGAAAATTTTACTAGAAGATATATTCCAAAAATATACCGTCAATGTGGATAGACTCACCATGAAGCGCAAGATCATTAAAGCGATGAAAAATGAAGGCACTGAAAACTGGCACACAATTAAGGCGTTAATCTCAGCTGAATTAGCATAGTCGCTCGGATGTTGATCGCGCCGCTCCTGCCAGTGAAGCGGCCAAGTCAAAAGAATGTTGCTCTATAGTTGCATGGTTACGCGATAGTTAAGAGCCTCTCACAAAACGCCTTCTGCGCTGTCGTGTGCAGAGGGCGGCGCCCGGTGATCGGGCGTTTTGTGAGGTGCTCTAACTTGATTACCATGCCGGTCGACGGTTGATCCTGCATCTGATACATAGCTTGCGAATGTCTGATATCTGATCATTCACCGCCAAAATTCGAACGCCCGCTTCCCTGATCGTCTACTCGAAAGCGGCTGTCCGTAAATCCACTCCTCATAATCCGTCTGATCAAGCACCAACCGTCAAATCTGAACCACCCACCTACACGCTTGCGCCCGCGCCCCGGATCGCCGACAGCTTCGGCTCTCCCCACGGCACCGGGAATCACCCGCGTTGAACGTCCTGTCGATCCAGTCCCACGTCGCCTACGGCCATGTCGGCAACGCGGCGGCGGTGTTCCCGATGCAGCGGCTCGGGGTCGAGGTCTGGCCGGTCCACACGGTGCAGTTCTCCAACCACACCGGCTACGGGGCGTGGCGCGGCCCGGTCTTCGAGGCGGGGATGATCCGCGACGTGGTCCGGGGCATCGGCGAGCGCGGGGTGCTGGGCACCTGCGACGCGGTGCTCTCGGGCTATATGGGCTCGGCCGAGATCGGGGCCGCGATCCTGGAGGCGGTGGCCTCCGTGCGGGCGGCCAACCCCCGGGCACTCTATTGCTGCGATCCGGTGATCGGCGACGTCGCGGAGGGCGTCTATGTGCGGCCGGGGATCGAGGCGTTCCTGCGCGAGCGCGCCGTGCCGGTGGCCGACATCCTCACCCCCAACCAGTTCGAGCTCGGCCTGCTCACCGGCCTGCCGAGCCGCACCCTGCCCGAGGCCGGGGCGGCGATCGCGGCGCTCCAGGCAAGGGGCCCCCGGGTGGTGCTGGTCACCTCGGCGCTCTGCGCGGACACGCCGGCCGACAGCCTCGACCTGCTGGCCGGGGCGGAGGGCCGGGTGTTCCGGGTCCGCACCCCGCGGCTCGCCATCGCGGTGAACGGCGCGGGCGACTGCATCGCGGCCCTGTTCCTGGTCCACTACGCCCGCACCGGCTCGGCCGCCGCGGCGCTCGGCGCCGCCGCCGCCTCGGTCTACGGCCTCCTGAAGCGCACCGCCGAGGCCGGCTCCCGGGAGATCCTCACCGTGGCCGCGCAGGAGGAGTATGTGAGCCCGAGCGAGACGTTCGTGGTGGAGGCGGTGTGAGGGGCGCAGCGCCCCGCCTCCCACCCACACCCTCGTCCTGAGGCGCCGGAGCGAAGCGGAGGCCTCCAGCCGGCCGCGCGCTCCCTGGAGGGCTCCTTCGAGGCGGCTGCGCCGCACCTCAGGATGAGGGGATTGGGTGGGCGGGACGGCGCGCGGGGCCGGGCCCTTGGGCTTGCGAAAGCCGCCACGTGCCCCCTCTCCCGTGCGGGAGAGGGTTGGGGTGAGGGATGCGCCCTCTCCGGACAAACCTGTCCCCTCACCCTGTCCCTCTCCCGCACGGGAGAGGGGACCCGCGCCACACCCGGGGCTGGGTGAACCCGCTCGCCCACAAGGGACGCGGGCGGCGCTTCCCCGCATCCCCCCGCACCCAGGACCGTTCGCTCGTGCGTCACCGGAAAAATCACCGAGCGGGCCATCAACCACTGCGCGCGCGCCCGGCTGGAGGCCTCCGCTTCGCTCCGGCGCCTCAGGACGAGGGTGTGGGTGGGAGGC
>NZ_JAKSYK010000222.1:0-2724 GCF_022829425.1 Methylobacterium sp. J-072
CCAAAAATGCTTGCAGCCGCCGGAGCTATGGCGTGCCCGAGAATAGTTAATAGGCCGCAACGCTAGCCTTCGAAATCAGGCGCTTGCGGCCCTGCAAGGCAGCGGTGTTGTTTCTGGCAAAGCGACGACTATCGATCCATATTTCGATAGCGGTGGCTGTCTGGACGCAGACCGAGCACGTCCATGACGCGGTCCCGAGCTCCGACGTCGGCGATCGGCGCGCCATTCTCAAGCCTGACGATCACCTCGGGATCCACTTGCGCTAGCGCGGACAAGGTCTCGATCGAGTAGGCCCCACGCAAGCGGGCAGCATGGATCCGCGTCGCTATCGCGGCATTCAGGGTGGTAGGCTCGTCGTCTTGGTCGCTCATGGGCCAGCGGTACGTGCCGGCTCCGGCCGAAGTTTCCCCCGACGAGCTGTTTGAGACTCGGCTACTCCATCCCCGACGGCCGAGGGTGTGGCATGCCAAGCTCGGTCAACCCCAGGAATAGTGCGACGCGCGTCAGCACAGCAAGCGAGAACGTGCAGTCGCTGCCGTTCTCGATGGCCGCTATGACCTCAGGTGCGAGGTGCGCCAACCGAGCAGCGTTGTCCAGGGACAAGCACAGACGGCCGCGTGCCGGACCAGCGTGCGCCGCGAGGTTGCGCAGCACGACGTGCCGCCGCTCCTCGATCTCGTCCATGAGGGGTGCCCCGATCTCAGGAGGGCCTGTCGCCCTCACGAGGGCGATACGATTAAGGCCCATCTCGTGAAACACCCAGGGTTGCACTTGTGCCTTGCACAAGTTGCAGCTGTTGCACCGCGGCACTAACGGTTGTGCGGCGTAATAAGGTACAATCCTGGGTCGGTTTTAGAAGGCTGGACCGGCAGCTGTGCGTTCAGCCTCCCCCTTGTAGAAAGCTGATCCTGCGATGACCTCCACCAATGCGCCGAAGCTGGCGACCGAAGCCGACCGTGAGATCGGCAGCCGCATCGCGGCGGTCCGGGCGGCGCAGGGTCTGAGTCAGACCGCGCTCGGTCACGCCATTGGGGTCAGCTTCCAGCAGGTGCAGAAATACGAGAAGGGTCGCAATCGCATCGGCGCCAGCCGGCTGCAGAGGATCGCCGATCAGCTCAAGGTGCCGGTCGAGACGTTTTTTGCCAGCTCACAAGGAAACGATGACCAGGAGGCCGTTGTCCCGGCCGTCTCCAATGACCCGAAGGTGGTGGAACTCGTCCTCGCGTTCACGGGTATCGCCGACGAGACCACACGCGATAGCGTCCTCTCCATCGTGAAGGCCGCCGCTACGATACAACGAAAGCATGCTGGTCAGGCATAGGGCCCACCGAACAGGTCGCCGAGCGCCTTCCGCCGGAACAGCGTGCGCCGCCGCCGTCTCTGATGCTCCGGCCGATCGTGGATCATGTGGCAGCGCTGGCAGAAGGCTGCGAGGTTGGCGTCCGCGTTGTTGGCCGTGTCGTGATCCCGGTGGGCGGCTGCCAGGACGACGTGGGTCCGGGGAGCCCTGCCGAGGATATCAACGCCAGACCTGACCCGGATCCTGCGCCCCCAACCATCGCGCCACCGGCCGGCCTCGGCGTCCCACCAGCGGCCATCGCCGAGGTGGTAGACCATCTGCCCATGCGGACGCCCGCAGCTCTCACACCGGCCCTGCGCCCGGCCGAACCGGATCGCCATCGACAGCTCGCGCCAGTCGATCGGGTAGAAGAAGCGGTGCTCGGGCCGGATCGGCATGGGGCCGCACTGTGCCACCAAGTGTGAAGGAAGCGTAGCGGTAGAACGCCCCTACCTACCCGTTCATGGACCTGTCCGACCTCGAATTCTGGGCGCTCCTCACCATCGCGATCCTAGGCCTGTTCGTGCCGGTGATCATCTTGTGGTGGAAGGGCCACCCGATCATGTCAATCGCGGTGCTGAGCCTCGGGTTCTGGCCTGGCGCGCTGATCCTAGCGCTGTGGTTGCGACACCGTCAGGATCTGTAACCTCAGTCATGATGGGAGCCTGAACGATACCGACCGTAGAGATGTTTGCTCCTGGGTTGATCGAACCGATCAGCCTGGAGGAATGTCCATGTCGATCAAGACAATCGCTCTCGCTGCCGTGCTCTCCGTCGCCATGGCAGGAGCGGCTTTGGCTCAGACGCCAGCCGGTGGCGGCAGCGCCGAGGGCAACATGAACAACCCAGGCAGTGTGAAGAGCAATTCTGAGAAGTCCATGGAGGCCAAATCAGGCTCGATGAGCACGGGGTCAATGAGCACTGGCACGGGCCCCGGAACCAGCGGTGGCCCGCCGGTCAGCACTCCTGGCGCACCCGCCGGCAGTGGCTCAGGCAACGGCGCTACTGGCAGCGGTGCAGCCCCAAGCGGCAAGTAACATCTAATCGCCCCGCAGTTCCCTCGCTGCGGGGCCACTACGCCGCGCCCGGTCCGCCTCCTCAGCAGCCACTGCCTCCACGGCCGCGATAACATTCTCCAGCTCAGCAACCTGGCGCAGGGCGCTCCCGGCCGGCAGCCCATCGTGTTCGGTCATCGCCAGAATGAGCGTGCGCTGATGCGCCTTCAGGCGTTCGAGGAGGGCGTTGAGCTTGTCGGACATCGGCGGGCTGTAGAGGCCCCGCAATAGCCTCGCAATGCTATCCGTCGCTCAGCCTCGGTGGCGCTCGTGCCGCCACAGCGCAACAGCGACACGCCGAGCTTCATAGGTCTGCCGGAGCGATGTCCC
>NZ_JAKSYK010000084.1:0-31494 GCF_022829425.1 Methylobacterium sp. J-072
GGACTTGGGGAAGGGTCACGGCTCGTCGGGGCAGTCGGGGGCGGGCCGGCGAGCGCACGCCCGCCCCCACGTGCGGGATGGGCGCGCTCCGGTGTCTCGGGGGGTGGGGAGAGGGGCGGCCGGAATCAGACGCGTGGGGACCGTGCTGGCGGTGCGGGTGGCGCCCGGCTCGCGGGCACGTTGGGTCCAGCCCTGACAGGCGCGCTCCCTCCCCCGCAGAGGGGGGAGGGAGAGCCGCGCGCATCGGCTGCCGCCCTGATCCTTCTACTCGGCGGCCGCGGCCGTCGTCGGCGCCTCGCGCTCCATGGTGCGGAAATTCTCCAGCTCCGACAGGAAGTTGCGCGCCCACCAATCCACGTCCTCGCGGGTCATGCGCTCGACCATCGGCTTCCAGCGCGCCAGCCGCTCGGCCTTCGGCATGTACAAAGCGGAGCGGATCGCCTCGGCGACCTCGAACCGGTCGTAGGGGTTGATCAGCAGCGCCTCCGGCATCTGCCGGGCCGAGCCGGCGAATTTCGACAGGACCAGAACGCCGGGATCGTCCTCGCTCTGCGCGACCACGTATTCCTTGGCGACGAGGTTCATGCCGTCGCGCATCGGCGTGACCAGGCCGACCCGGGCCGCCCTGTACAGGCCGGCCAGCACCGGGCGCGGATAGGCCTTGGTGATGTACTGGATCGGCGTCCAGGCCGGATCGCCCAGCGCGCCGTTGATCTCGCCGACCTTCTCGTTCACGTCCCGGGCGAGTTGCTCGTATTCCGGCACCTCGCTGCGGGATTTCGGGGTGATCTGGATGTAGGTGACGTTGCCGCGCTGGTCCGGATTCGAGGCGAAGAAGCTCTCCACCGCCTCCATCCGCTCGGAGACGCCCTTGGAGTAATCCAGCCGGTCGACGCCGATCAGCAGCTTGCGGGTGCGCAGGCCCGCCATGGTCTCGCGCACCACCTTGTTGGCATTGGCCTTCTCGGCGGCCTCCTTGAAGCCGGCGACGTCGATGCCGATCGGGAAGGCGCGGATCCGGGTGCGGCGCCCGTCGACCATCAGCGAGCCGCCGCCGAGCGGGATCGCCCGCTGGGTGTCGACCAGGTTGCGCTGGAGGTTCTGCACGTCGGCCTCGGTCTGCAGGCCGATCAGGTCGTAATCGACGATGGCGCGCAGCAATTCGGTGCTCGCCGGCAGCGAGTTGAACACGTCGGCGGCGGGCCAGGGGATGTGGTGGAAATAGCCGATCGGGTTGTCGAGCCCGAGGCCACGCAGCTCGGCGGCCAGCGGCAGCAGGTGGTAATCGTGCACCCAGATGATGTCGTCCGGCTCGACCAGCTTGGCGAGCGCCCGGGCGAAGGTCCGGTTGACGCGGCAATAGCCGGCGTAATCCGAGCGCGAGAACGCCCCCAGGCCCAGCCGATAATGCATGATCGGCCACAGGGCCCGATTCGCAAAGCCGGCGTAATATTCGAGGTGGTCCTGCGGCGAGAGGTCGACCACGGCGTACTGGACCCGGCCGCGGTCGATCAGGGTCGGCTCCTCGGAGGGCTCCTCCGTGATGTTGCCGCTCCAGCCGAACCACAACCCCTCGTAGGCGGTGAACGCCTCCTTCACGGCGACGGCGAGGCCGCCTGCCGCGACCGCCTTCCCGCTATCCTCCGGGATGGCGACGCGGTTCGATACGATCACAAGGCGTGCCACGCGGGTCGGCTCCGGATCATGGGTGCGGGTCAGGTCGAGGACCCTGCCGCGCCTGCATCGGGACTTCTCTTATAGCAGAACGCGCGGAGTCCCTGCGCGATCCTTTGTCGGGGCAACCCAAGCGTGAAGCCGGGCGCGGGTCAAGTCGAGCACGACGCCGCGCCGGACAGGAGCGCCGGCCTGTCCGGTGCTGGAGGCGCGCTCCGGCCCCGCTCCGACTCCCCTCCGGCCAGCCTTCGAAGACGACGCGCAGCGAAGCCCGAGACGTGCTGAAGAGCGGACGAAGCGTTGCCGTTGTGCAAGCGCGGCGGTTCTGCCAGACCGCGCCTGAACGCCGGCTGAGCGAGGGCCCGCGTGCCGGAGCTTGAGTCGCGCGGACCGGTCCTTCCGGATGGGCCGGAACCGGTGACAGCCCAGCCGGTTACTCAGCCATCGCGGGGGCCGCGGTCGCCGCGAGCGACGCCGTCCCCGCGCCGCGAGGAGTGTTTTCGAGATGGCCGGCAACGAGTTCCCGCAGGACCCGACCAAGGACCCGCTGAAGGATCCGCTGCACGAGGGCTCCGGCGAGCGCCCCCAGTGGCGCGCCCTTCAGGGTGACGTCGAGGGACTGGCCGACGAGGCGGCCGAGCGCGGCCGCGGGCTGATCGACGCGGCGCGGCTCCAGGCCCAGGATTACGTCGAGCGGCGCAAGAGCGACGCGGCGCAGTCGGTCCAGGATCTGGCGCAGACGATCCGCAATTCCGGCCGCGACCTCGGCGACAAGCCGCATGTGCGCGCCTTCTTCGACAGCGCCGCCGATGGGCTGGAGCAGCTCGGCTCCTCAATCGAGCGGCGTAGCCTGGGCGACTTCTACGGCGAGGCCGAGGCCTTCGCCCGGCGCGCCCCGGTGGCGGTGGCGGTCGGCACCTTCGTGGCCGGCCTGATCGCTGCCCGGTTCATCAAGTCGTCGAGCCTGCCGCCGGAAGCGCCTGACGGCGACGCCCGCGACAGCTTCCGGGCCTGACGATGGCCCAGGGACCTGATCCGCGCCAACCCGGCGCTTCGAGCATCCAGAGCCTGATCGGCGACGCCCTGCGGGAGACCAACGAGCTCGCCCGCAAGGAGATCGCGCTGTTCCGCGCCGAGATGGCGGGCAATGTCCGCCAGCTCATCATCGGCCTGGCCTGCATGGTCGGCTCGGCGGTGTTCGCCGTGGTCGCCCTGCTGGTGCTGATCGGCGCCTTCGTGAAGTGGCTCGCCACGATCGTCGGCTCCGAGTGGCTGTCAGCCCTAATCGTCGGCGGCGTGCTGCTGGTCATCGCCGTCGGCATGGCCCTGTGGGCGCGCAGCGTCCTGTCCCTCTCCACCCTGGCGCCGACGCGCACGACGCGCCAAGTGCGCCAGGATGCCCAGGCCCTGTCGGAGCGCGTATCCGGATGAGTTCGATGACCGACCTCGAAAAGGAGATCGAGGCGAGCCGGGCACGGCTCGACGACACGATCGACCAGATCCAGGGGAAGCTCTCGGTCCCGAACATCGTGGACGAGATGCTGGGCAACGCTCGGCGCACGCCCGCGCTGAGCGGTGTCTATGACGGCGCCCTCGAAGCGGTACGCCGCAACCCCGTCCCGGTCCTGCTGATCGCCGCCGGGGTGGGGCTGCTGTTCAACCGGATGGCCCGGGATGCCGAGCGCCGCCGCACCCAGGTCTCGGCCGAGCGCGTGGCCACGCTCAACACCGGCACGGCCCGCGGCTACGACCCCGACCTGCCGACGGCGCGCCCGCTTCGCGACCCTCTCGAGAAGACCGACATCTGACGCCCGAGACGTGACGATTCGAGCCCGGCCCGCCGGCCGGGATGGGCGACGCCCCCGCGCGGCGCCGAGACGGACATTCGAGGACCCCGCCATGACCGACAAGCCGACCCCGTCCAGCCTCCCCGAACAGCTCGCCGCCCAGGCCGGCATGCCGACGGGCTCGGGCGACAGCAGCCTGCGACCCGATCCAGCCGGCCACGGCGATCCGTGTCCGGCCCCCGGCGAGGCGGCCGGCGACTTCACCCTCCGCCCCGACCCGCGCGGCCTGCACGATCCGCTCCCGCCCGGTGCTGCGACGCGCCCGATCGATGCGGCGGCATCCGTGAAGGACGGGGCCCAGGCCGCCGGTGATCGCGCCGCCGACCTCGCCGGGCAGGCGCGCCAGACCGTGTCGGAACTGGCCGACGATATCGGCAACCGCCTCGGCAGCGCCGCCGACCAGGCCCGCGCCCGCGCCACCTCGGCATATGACGAGGCGAAGGAGCGTGCCGGCGCCCTGCACAAGCGCAACCTGCGGGCGCTCGATGACATCACCACCCAGGGGATCGATGGGCTCCAGCGCGGCCGCAGCACGGTCGAGCGCTTCGTGGACGACAACCCGCTTCTGGTGGGCGTCGTCGGCGTCGCCGCCGGCCTGCTGCTCGGCGCCCTGCTGCCGCGCACCCGCCAGGAGGACCGCAACATCGGCCCCTGGGCCGACGAGGTGCGCGACCAGGGCCTGCGCTACGCCCGCGAGGTGACCAATATGGGCCGCGAGTTCGTCCAGACCGCCCTCGATCCGGACAATCTCAACGCGGCGGTCCGCAAGGCCACGGATCCCGAGGGGCCCACGCCGCCGGCGAACGAGCGGACCGCGCACAACCTCTGACGACGAAGTCCCCCGCCCGCCGGCCTCGCAGCCAGCGGGCGGTTTCTTTTACGCCCGATACAGCCCCGCATGGGCCTCGCGGAGCAGGTTTTTTTGTACTTTGCCCATGGTGTTGCGCGGCAGCTCGTCCACGAACAGCACGCGCTTGGGGCATTTGAACCGGGCGAGCCGCCCCTCCAGGGCCGCCAGCACCCCAGCCTCGTCCGGGCCGTCGGTCCCTCCGACCACCACGGCGGTGACCGCCTCGCCGAAATCCGGGTGCGCCAAGCCGATCACCGCGGATTCGACCACGCCCGGCAGGGCGTCGATCTCGGTCTCGACCTCCTTCGGGTAGACGTTGAAGCCCCCTGAGATGATCAGATCCTTGCCGCGCCCGACGATGTGGACGTAGCCCCGGGCATCGACCTTGCCGAGGTCGCCGGTGATGAAGAAGCCGTCCGGCCGGAACTCGGCTTCGGTCTTCTCGGGCATGCGCCAGTAGCCCTTGAACACGTTCGGGCCCTTGACCTCGAGCATCCCGACGGCGTCCGGCCCCAGCGCCGCGCCGGTCTCGGGATCGACCACCCGCAGGGACACGCTCGGCAGGGGGAAGCCCACGGTGCCGGCGACCCGGTCCCCCGCGTAGGGGTTCGAGGTGCTCATGTTGGTCTCGGTCATGCCGTAGCGTTCGAGGATGGCGTGGCCAGTGCGGGCCTGCCACTCCCGGTGCGTCTCAGCGAGCAGCGGCGCCGAGCCCGACACGAACAGGCGCATGCCCTTGGCCGCCTCGGGGGTGAGACCGGGCTCCTTGAGGAGGCGCGTGTAGAAGGTCGGCACACCCATCAGGGCGGTCGCCCGGCCCATCAGGCTCAGGATCAGTTTTGGGTCGAGGCGCGGCAGGAACAGCATGGTGCCGCCGCTCGCCAGCACCGTGTTGGTCGCCACGAACAGGCCGTGGGTGTGGAACACCGGCAGGGCGTGGATCAGCACGTCGTCTTCGGTGAAGCGCCAGATATCCACCAACGTCCGGGCGTTCGATGCCAGGTTGTCGTGGGTGAGCATGGCGCCCTTCGAGCGCCCGGTCGTGCCCGAGGTGTAGAGGATCGCGGCGAGATCCTCCGGGCCCCGGGGCACGTCCGCGAACTCCGTCGCCTGCCGGTCCGCAGCTTCGGCGGCGCTGCCGGCCCCGGCTGCGTCCAGCGTCCAGACCTCGCGGATGCCGGTAGCGGCCTGCGCCAGGGCCTCGCGCCGTCCCGGGTCGCAGACGAAGATCGTGGGCTCTGCATCACCCAGAAAATACCCGATCTCCGCCGGGGTATAGGCGGTGTTGAGCGGCAGGAACGCGGCGCCGGCGCGCACCACCCCGAGATAGAGGAAGATCACCTCCGGGCTCTTCTCGACCTGGACCGCCACCCGGTCGCCGGGCTCCACGCCCGCCGCCTGCAGGGCCGCCGCGTAGGCACCGGAGCGGGCGATCAGGTCCGCGTAACTGTAGCCGCGCCCCTCCGGCGTTTCGATCACGGTCTTGGCGGGATCGGGGACGCCGTCCCGGACCAGGGAGAAGAGATGGTTCGTCATCGTGAGGCTTGAGCTATCACGGGCCGCAGGGTTCAGGCAGCCATAGAACCGTTCCCGATCGCCCCGCAATCGGGGCCGGCGCTCTGCCTCCGCCATCAGGAAGCCGCTGTCAGGCTGCCAGCCGCTGCCGCGAGGACAGGAAGGCACCGTCGGGAACCCGCTCGGGGGCGAACAGCCCGAGGCCGGTGGGCGCCGGCATGCCGACATAGATCGCTTCCATGCCGTCGCGCGTATACGCCTCGTGCCAGAAGCCTGAGCCCTGGGAGATCTTGGAGAAGTCCCGCCACCACGTGCGGTGCGGCTCCGAGCGGGTGAAACGCTCCAGGCTCTCCAGGTCGCGCCAGTACTGGCGCATGCCGATATGGGTCGGCCCGAAGAACAGGTTTTCGTGGGCGAGCAGGCCGTCGGGCTGTGACCGCACCGCCCCGGCAATGTCGCGCCCGAGCCCGATCAGGGCGAGCAACCCGCGCCAGCGCGTGACGCGAAAGCCGAGATACACCACGACGAGGTTGGGATAGGCAGACAGGTCCACGGAGCGGCGGATCGGTGCGGCTTGCATGACGCGGCCTCCTGGGCTTGTATGCAGTGTAAACTTAACGCGGTGCGCGTACAGTGTCAACATCGACTCTCGAGAAGGCCTATCATCACGGTGATCTGGGCGCCGCCCTGGTCTCGGCCTCCCTCGACCTGCTGGAATCCGATGGCGCGGCGGCCCTGTCGCTGCGGGCCGCGGCCCGGGCCTGCGGCGTCTCGGCGATGGCGCCCTACCGGCACTTCGCCGGCAAGGAGCAGCTCCTCGAAGCGGTCGCTGCCCGCGGCTTCGAGGATCTGGCCGAGAGCCTGGACGCAGCCGACCGCTCGACGGAGGGCGCCGAGGCGCTGGCCGCGCAGGGAGCCGCCTACGTCGCCTTCGCGTGTCGGCGCCCGGCCCTGTTCCGACTGATGTTCATGACCCCCTGCCAGAAGCCCGACACGTCCCGGGCCTATCGGATCCTTGAGACGCGGGCCGCCGCGCTCGCCAGTCCGGGCATGCCCGCCGCGGACCTGACCCTGGCCGCCTGGGCGCTGGTGCACGGGCTCGCGGCGCTGATCCTCGACCGCCGGGTGCCCCTGGAGGCCGGCGAAACGGAGGCGGTCGCCCGGCGGATCACCGGGCAATTCGCTCGGCTGACCGCTGGCCTCACCGAGGCGTAAGTTGGGCGGTCACGCCTCGGCCAGCACCACCGCCCGCGGCGGCGGGAGCTTGGCGCGCAGCTCCCGGGTCACCGCCGGCGAGGCCGCCACGGTGCCGAGATTGGCGTAGGTCTCGTGGTTCTTCTCGATCGCCGCGAGGTCGTAGAGGTAGTTCACCATCAGGCCGTGCGACTGGGCCAGCCCCTTCTTCGAGGTGTCGCCGAGGAAGTTGATCCGGTCGAGCCGGGCGCCGTTGCCGAGATGGAACCGGGCCACCGGGTCGAGGGGGCGGCCGCGCTCGTTCTTGGCGCGCAGGAAATAGGCGGCGGCGGCCGGGATCAGCGCCTTGCGCACGGCCTCGGCGCGAGCCTTGTCGGCGTGCCAGTCCGGATCGTCCAGCGCCCGCAGCACCTCGACATCCTCGGGCAGCAGGCCCTGCGGACTGTCGGCCCGGCGCTCCCGGGCGAGCCAGGCCGCGAAGCCCGGCACCGGCGAGAGGGTCACGAAGGTCTTGAGCGAGGGCACCTCGCGGGTCAGATCCTCCACCACCTGCTTGATCAAGAAGTTGCCGAAGGTGACGCCGGCCAACCCCTTCTGGCAGTTGGAGATCGAGTAAAAGATCGCCGTGGTCGCCGCCCGCGGCTGCAGCGGCTTGCGCTCCCGCGACAGGATCGGGGCGATGGCCGGCGCGACCTGGTCGGTGAGCGCCACCTCCACGAAGATCAGCGGCTCGTCGGAGAGCGCCGGGTGGAAGAACGCGAAGCAGCGCCGGTCCGCCGGCTCGATCCGGGCGCGCAGGTCGTCCCAGCCGGTGATCGCGTGCACCGCCTCGTACCGGATGATCTTTTCCAGGATATGGGCGGGCGTGGTCCAGTCGATGTGCCGCAGCACCAGGAAGCCCCGGTTGAACCAGGAGGCGAACAGGTGCTCGAAATCGGAATCGAGGCTGTCGACCGCGTCCAGCACCGAGGCCTCCGCCTCGGCACCGGCGCGCAGAGCCTTGCGCAGGTCGAACAGGTCCTCGCGCATCCGCACCAGGCTGAGCGTGCCGCCGCGGGCGAGGTTGAGGCGGCGGATCAGCTCCTGGCTGCGCGGCTCTGCGGCCTCATGCAGGGTGCCGAGGCGGGCGCGGGTCGGATCGGCCCGGTAGGCGGCGATCGCCTCGTCGACGGCGGCGTGGTCCGCGTCGAAATCCAGCGCGATCGCCCGCAGGAAGGCGTGGCGCTCGGTCTGGCCGAAGCTGGCGTAGCGGTCGAGGATCAGCCGGGCCAGGGCCACCCCGGAGGCCTCGCCGCGCCGGGAGATCAGGTCCTCGCACAGCTTGACCAGCTCGCCCGCATTGGCCCGGCCGGCGATGTCGCCGCGGCCGATGCCGATCAGGTCGCGGCCCCGCTCGCTGATGGTCTGGAGCAGGTCGCCGAAGAAGGAGATCGCCGCCATGACCCTCGCACTGACCCCTGTCGGACCGGACCCGAAGCGCACCCGGACCCGTGACGCCGGCACGTCGATCGGAGGCGCGCAAAACCGCCGAACCGGGACGAGCCGGGCCTGTTCAGGCCGGTCGGCTCAGGCCCCCGGTTCCACCTGCCATTCTACGGCGGCGCGGGCGCGGCGACCAGAGCTTGAGCGGTCGCGGAGCGCCCCAAACCTGCAGCCTGCGGTCTGGCGACGACGATGATGTGACGGGCCGATCCCGTCCGGTCAGAGCCGCTCGGCCACGGTGGCGAGGTCGGCCAGCTCCCGCCAGTCGCCGAGGCCGTGCTGGCGGGCGAAGCGGATCTCGGCGGCCCGGCGGGCGCGCTCCGGATCGCGGGCCCGCATGATCGCGACGGACCCGATGGTGAAGGGCACCCCGAGGATCTCCTTGGCGAACTCGACGCGGTAGTTCGGCATCCCGTACTCCCTGCTGCGGTGGTTCTGGACGTGCTCGCGCGGAACGAACCCGGCCCCGAAACCGTATCCCGCTGACGAACCAGTCTCTTTGGGTTCGACGCCCGGGACGCGGACGGCCGGAACCGCGTCGATCGCATATGGGGCAGGACGTTGGCCGGTGAAGAGGCAGAGGGCGTGACCGAGGGCTGCAGCCCCGGCGCTTGCCGGAGGGCGTGCCCTGCCCGTATCGGTCTCGGCCCTCCCCTCCCGACACGGACCTCACCATGGCCCCCATGACGGCCCTGAAGCGGCGGCGCGCCTGCCCGCCCCCGATCCTGGCGTGACCACCCTCCTCGACGCGAAGGCCCGGCTCGGCCTGACGCTGATCGCCGGCGGGGCGGTCGCCAACATCTATTACAACCAGCCGCTGCTCGGCCTGATCGTGTCCGAGTTCGGCGATGCCGCGGCCCTGTGGGTGCCGACCACGGCGCTCGTCGGCTACGGGCTCGGCATCATCGGGCTCGTGCCCCTGGGCGACGCCCTGCCCCGCCGCCGCCTGATCGTGGGGCAATGCCTCGGCCTCGCCGTGGCGCTGCTCGCCGTGGGCCTCGCTCCGAACCTCGCCTGCCTGGCGCTCGCCCACCTCGTCGTCGGCGTGCTCAGCTGCGCGGCCCAGCAGGCGGTGCCGTTCGCGGCCGAGCTCGCCCCGGACGCGAGCCGCGGCCGGATCGTCGGGCAGGTGATGACCGGGCTGCTCACCGGCATCCTGCTCGCCCGCACGGCGAGCGGATTTTTGGGGGCGCATCTCGGCTGGCGGGCGGTGTTCCTGGCCGCGTCGCTCCTGGCGCTCGCCATGGCCGGCATCGCCCGCGCGACCCTGCCGCACACGCCCCAGACCCATCCCCTGCGCTACCGCGCCCTGATGCTGTCGATCCTCCATCTCGCCCGGTCGCAGCCGGTGCTGCGCACCGCGAGCCTGTCGCAGGCGCTGCTGTTTGCCGCGTTCAACGCCTTCTGGGCGACCCTGGCGCTGCTGGTGGAGAACCCGCCCTTCGGGCTCTCCGCCGCCGGGGCTGGGCTGTTCGGGGTGATCGGCGTCTGCGGCGCGTTCGTGGCGCCCCTGTCGGGCCGCTTCACCGACCGGAGCGGCGCGAAGCCGGTGGTGCTCGGCGGCAGCCTGATGGTCGCCCTGTCGTTCCTGGTGCTCTGGGCCGGGGGAACGTGGTCGCTGGTGGCGGTCGGGATCGGCGTCCTGCTGATCGATATCGGCATGAACGGCGCGCTCATCGCCAACCAGACCCGGGCCTACGCCCTGGTCCCGGGGGCGCGGGGCCGGATCAACACGGTGCTGTTCACGACCCTGTTCGTGTTCGGGGCGCTCGGCGCCTTCGCGGGCTCGCAGGCCTTCTTGGTGGTCGGCTGGCCGGGGGTCTGCGCGGTGGGCCTCGCTTTCTCGGCGCTGGCCGTACTGGTGGCGGCCCGCGATCCGCATGGACCCGCGACGCCGGCTACTTGAGCACCCGCGACAGGCGGCACCACGCCGCCTTTCCGGTGGGCAAGCCGAAGCGGAGGCGCTCAAGCCGCTCGGGGAAGCGCCGCACCGCGATGCCGGCTTCCGCGAGGCGGCGGTACAGGCCCGGCCCGTCGGGAAAATCGGCGGTGCGGAACAGGCTGGTGCCGCCGACGAGGGTGCCGCCGCCGCGGGCGATCAGCCGGTCGAGGCGCGCCGCATCCGCCGCCCGCGCCCGGGCGGTCTCGGCCCGCCACGCCGTGTCCGAGAGGGCGGCCCGGCCGATCGCCAGGGCCGGCCCGGACACCGCCCAGGGGCCGAGGGCCGTACCGATCCGGTCCGCCGTCCCAGGCTCGGCGATCGCGAAGCCGAGGCGCAGGCCGGCGAGCCCGTAGGTCTTGCCGAAGGAGCGCAGCACCACGAGCCCGGACCCTGCATGCGGGCACAGGCTCGCCACCGGCTCCAGATCCGTAAAAGCCTCGTCGGCGACCAGCAGGCCGCCGCGGGCGCGCAGGGCTTCCGCCAGGGCGAGCCGCTCAGGCACCGGATGGGTCCGCCCGTCCGGGTTGTTCGGATCGACCAGCACCACCACGGCCGCGTCGCCGATCGCCGCGATCCCGTCGACCTGCGTCACCGCGTGCCCGGCCCGCACCCAGGCGGCTTCGTGCTCGGCATAGGTCGGGCCGACCACCGCGACCCGGGTCGGGGCCACGAGCCGGGGCAGGGTCTCGATCAGGATCTGGGTGCCGGGCGCCAGGGCGACATGCGTCGCATCGGGCGCGCCGTAGGCCGAAGCGGCCGCCGCCCGCAGGGCCTCGACCTCGGCGGCGGCGGGGAGCCGCGTCCAGGCGCTGGCCTCCACCGGCGGCACGGGATAGGGGACCGGATTGATCCCCGTCGAGAGGTCGAGCCAGGGCTCCGGCGCCTCGGGAAAGGCGCGACGCAGTCCTCCGAGATCGCCGCCATGGGGGATCGGACCCGGGATCGCCCCCGGCTTCGGAGCGGGATTCCAGAAACGATGCTCCATCCGCCCGACACGCTCGCCATCCTCGCCCTCGCCCTCGGGATCGAGGCGGCGTCCGGCTACCCGGACGCGCTCTACAGGGCCATCGGCCACCCTGTCACCTGGATCGGCCGTCTGATTTCCTGGCTGGAGCGCGGCTTGAACCGCGGCTCCGAGCGCCGCCGCCGGGTCGCCGGCTGCGGCGCGCTGGTGCTTCTGCTGGCGGTCACGGGGCTGCCGGCCTTTGCGCTCACCGGGCTCAGCCTCTGGGCCGGCCCCCTCCCCGCCCTGCTGCTCCTCGGCCTGCTCTGCGCGAGCCTGCCGGCGCAGCGCAGCCTGAACGACCACGTCGCGGCCGTGGAGACCGCCCTGCGCGACGGCGGCCTGGAGGCCGGCCGCCGGGCGGTGTCGATGATCGTCGGGCGCGACCCGGACCAGCTCGATGGGCCGGCGGTCTGCCGCGCCGCGATCGAGAGCCTGGCGGAGAATTTTTCCGATGGGATCGTGGCGCCGGCCTTCTGGATCGGCTGCCTCGGCCTGCCCGGCGGCGTGCTCTACAAGGCGATCAACACCGCCGACAGCATGATCGGCCACCGCACCCCGCGCTACGCCGCCTTCGGCTGGGCTGCGGCCCGGCTCGACGACGGGGTGAACCTGCCGGCCTCGCGGCTCGCCGGCCTGCTGATCGTCGGGGCGGCGCTCTTGCGCGGCGCCGATGCGCGCGGCGCGCTCCGGGCGATGGCCCGCGACGCCGGCCGCCACCGCTCGCCCAATGCCGGCTGGCCCGAGGCCGCCATGGCCGGGGCGCTCGGCCTGCGGCTCGCCGGCCCGCGGGTCTATGACGGCACCCTCGTCCCCGACGCCCATATGGGCGACGGCCGGGCCGAGGCCACGGCCGACGACATCGCCCGGGCCTTGATCCTCTACCGGACGGCCTGCCTGATCCAGGGGGTGCTCGTCCTGGCGCTGCTCGCCCTCTGGCTCGTGGCGATGGGCTGACCCGACGGCACGGCCTGCGCTACGCTAGCTTGAGCGGGACTAAGGAGAAGCCGATGCGCGCGGTGTTCGTCGATGCCAGCGAGACCCTGGCGGCGGTGGCGCGCCGCCTGCTGCGGCCGGACGATCCGCCCGTCGCGATCAATCGCCAGCCCGACATCACCCCGGCGGACCTGCCCGGCCTGCTCGCCGGGGCGGAGATCGCGGTGATCGACCACACCGCCCTCCCCCTCGACGTGGCCCGAGCCTGCCCGAGCCTGCGCCACGCGGTGTTCCTCGGCACCGGCGCGCGCAGCTACATGGACCCGGAGGCGCTCCAGGCCGAGCTCGGCATCACGGTCCATACGATCAAGGGCTACGGCGACACTGCGGTGGCGGAATGCGCCTTCGCGCTCCTATGGGCCGCCGCCCGGGGCCTGCCCGAGATGGACCGGGCAATGCGCGCGGGGCGCTGGCTGCGCACCGAGGGGATCCAGCTCACCGGCAAGACCGTCGGTCTCGTCGGCTTCGGCGGGATCGCGGCCGAGATGGCGCGGCTTTGCCGCGGCGCCGGCCTGCGGGTGCTGGCCTGGAACCGGACACCGAAAACGCATCCGGAGGTCGAATTCGTTCCCCTGGAGCAGCTGCTGGCCGAGAGCGACGTGGTCTCGCTCCACCTGCTCCTGACCGATGAGACGCGCGGCTTCCTGTCGGCCGCGCGCATCGCCGCCCTCAAGCCCGGAGCGATCCTGATCAACACCGCCCGGGGGGCACTGGTCGACGAGCCCGCCCTGGTCGAAGCCCTGCGCGAAGGGCGGATCGCCCAGGCCGGGCTCGACGTGTTCACGGTCGAGCCCTTGCCCGCCGACCATCCGCTCGCGTCCCTGCCGAACGTCACCCTCTCGGCGCATTCGGCCTTCCGCACCCCGGAGGCCAGCGACAACCTGATCGGCGCCGCCCTCGACCATTGCCGGCGGATCGCTGCCGGCTGAGGGATCAGTGTTCCGTGCCCGGCATGTTCGCCCGCGGCGCGCCGCCGTGGTCGCGGATCACGTTGGACCGTTCCGGGGAGCCCTTGGCGTCGGCGACCTGTTTCCGGGCCGCGGCGGCCAGGAACCAGACGCCGCCCAGAGTCCCCAGGGCGAGGATCAGAAGCGGAATTCCTTCGCTCATCGCGGTGCCCTCCTCGATGATGTCCCGCGGGGCTGCGGGATTGCATCATCATGCCCGATAGACGGGCATCAGGAAGAATAACGCACGATGTCGTGCGATGTTCAGGCCGTCCGAGCCCGTGTCGGCGCCGCCTCGCGCCGGGCCGCGTCCCGCCGCAGGGCGGAGAGCACGATGAACATCAGGCCGGCGCCGATCGCCAGGCAGGCGGACAGGAACAGCATCGGCACGAGGTCGCTCTTGGTCTGGTCGCGGATGAACGGGACCATGTTCTGCGCGACGAACCCGCCGAGATTGCCCACCGAGTTGATCGCCGCGATTCCGGCCGCCGCCGTCGCCCCGCGCAGGAAGGTCGCGGGCATCGACCAGAACACCGGCTGGGCGGAAAACGTCCCGGCCGCCGCCACGCACAGGCAGGCGAACTTCACGGCGTTGCCCGGCAGGATCACGCTGAGCGCCAGCCCGGCCGCCCCGACGAGCGCCGGCCCGACCACGTGCCAGGTCAGGGCGTTGCCCTGGGCGCCGGTGCGGGCGGCGTGGCGGGGGACCCACCACAGGGCGACCGCGGTGGCGACCCACGGGATGATGTTGAGGAAACCGTTGGTCAGGTTCGAGACCCCGAACCCCTTGACCACCGTGGGCAGCCAGTAGCCGAGGCCGTAGGCGGCCAGCGGCAGCGAGACGTAGACCCCGGCCAGCATCAGCACGCGCTTGTCGAGGAGCGCCGCGAACGGATTGCCGTGATCGACGAGGCCGCCGCCCTCGCGCTCGGCCCGCAGCGTGCGGGCGAGCCAGTCGCGCTGGTCCTGGGACAGCCAGGGCGCCGTCTCGGGACCGTTCGGCAGGATCAGCAGCACGATGGCGGTCATCACGATCGCCGGCGCGCCGGTGGCCAGGAACACCCATTGCCAGCCGGCCAGCCCCCAGACCCCGTCGAGGCCGAGCAGCGCCCCGCCGATCGCCGCGCCGACCGCGTTGGCCACCGCGCTGGCGATCATGAACCAGCCGATCATCCGGGCCCGGTGCGCCTGCGGGAACCAGAGCGTGAGGGCGAACAGCACGCCGGGGAAGAAGCCGGCCTCGGAGACACCGAGCAGGAAGCGCAGCACGTAGAACATCGCGGCGTTCTGGGTGAAACCGAGCAACAGCGTGACGACGCCCCAGGTGAACATGATCCGGGCGAACCAGACCCGGGCGCCGACCCGCTCCAGGAACACGTTGGCGGGCACCTCGAACAGGAAGTAGCCGAGGAAGAACAGCGACGCGCCGAGCCCGTAGGCGGTCTCGCTGAGTCCCAGGCTGCCGACCATGTCCAGCTTGGCGTAGGAGACGTTCTGCCGGTCGATATAGGCGATCAGGTAGAGGAGGCCGAGCAGCGGCATCAGCCGCAAAGTCACGGTGCGGACGGTGCTCTCTGCGAACTCCTCGCCGACCGGGGGCTGCGTGGGGGGCATATGGCGTTCCTCTGGACCCGTGCGGCCCCTCGTGGCGAGGGCCGGCAATTACACAGAGTAATCCGTGGCGTGGCCTTCGCCTACCGGGCAAGCGCCAGGAGCCGGTCGCAGTCGACATGGGCCGCGATGTGTCGCGCGAGGCCGTCGAGGGCCGCCTCGACCCCGGCCTCGTAGCCCGCCCCCTCCGAGACCGTGCCGAGGCGGGCGAGCCAGGCGGCGCGCTGGGCATCGTGCGCGAACAGGCCATGCACGTAGGTCCCGGCCACCAAGCCATCCGCCGAGACCGCCCCGTCGGCGCGTCCGTCGGCGAGCCGCAGCAGCGGCCGGGCCGCGTCGGGCCCGTGCGTGGCGCCGATATGCATCTCGTAGCCCGAGAACGGCACCGCATCGGGCAGGCTCGTGCCGGTCACCGCGGCCAGCCGCTTGTCCGGGCTCATCACGGTCTCGACGTCCAGGAGCCCGAGGCCCGGCACCGTGCGGGGCGCACCCTCGATCCCGTGCGGATCGGCGAGGCTGCGCCCCAGCATCTGGTAGCCGCCGCACAGGCCGAGCACCCGCCCGCCCCGCCGGACATGGGCGCGCAGGTCGACATCCCAGCCCTCGGCGCGGAAGAAATCCAGGTCGTCGATCGTGGTCTTGGAGCCCGGCAGCAGCACCAGGGCGGCCTCCGCGGGGATCGGCGTTCCGGGGCGCACCAGCACCACCGACACCCCTGGCTCGGCCCGGAGCGGGTCCAGATCGTCGAAATTGGCGATGCGCGGCAGCACCGGCACCGCGACCGTGACGGTCCCGGCCGGACGCGGCCCGGAGCCCGCGAGCCCGAGCACGTCCTCGGCCGGCAGGCGCACGGCCTCGGAGAAATGCGGCACCAAGCCCAGCGGCGCCCAGCCGGTCCGCTCGGCGATCAGCCGCATGCCGTCGGCGAACAGGCTCGGATCGCCCCGGAAGCGGTTGACGATGAAGCCGGCGATCATCGCGGCGTCGGCGGGGTCGATCACGGCCTTGGTGCCGACCAGGCTCGCGATCACGCCGCCCCGGTCGATATCGCCGACCAGCACCACCGGCGTATCGGTGGCCCGGGCAAAGCCCATATTGGCGATGTCGCCGGCCCGGAGGTTCACCTCGGAGGCCGAGCCCGCGCCCTCGACAAGCACCAGGTCGGCCTCCGCGGCCAATCGCGAAAAACTCTCCAGGACGGCGGGCATCAGCCGGGGCTTCCAGGCCTGGTAGTCGCGGGCCTTCACGGTGGCGACCATCCGTCCCTGCACCACCACCTGGGAGCCGATTTCGCTCTGGGGCTTGAGCAGGACCGGGTTCATGTGCACGGAGGGCGGCACCCGGGCGGCCCGGGCCTGGAGCGCCTGGGCGCGGCCGATCTCGCCGCCATCCGGGGTGACGGCGGCGTTGTTCGACATGTTCTGCGGCTTGAACGGGCGCACCGCCAAGCCCCGGTCGGTGAAGGCGCGCGCCAGCCCCGCCACGAGCAGCGACTTGCCGACATCGGAGCCGGTGCCCTGGATCATCAGGGCCTTCTTGCGCGCGGGCTTCAGAACTCGATCCCCTCCTGGGCCTTCACGCCGGCGGAAAAGTGATGCTTCACGCTGCCCATCTCGGTGACGAGGTCGGCGGCCTCGATCAAGGCCGGCTTGGCGTTGCGGCCGGTGACGACCACGTGCAGGTCCGGCCGGCGGGCGCGCAGGGCGGCGACCACGGTGTCGAGGTCGAGATAATCGTAGCGGAGCGCGATGTTGAGCTCGTCGAGGACGAGCAGGCGGATCGTCGGATCGGCCATCAGGCCCTCGGCCACGGCCCAGGCGTGGCGGCAGGCGGCGATGTCCCGGGCCTTGTCCTGGGTCTCCCAGGTGAACCCCTCCCCCAGCGTGTGCCAGGCGACCCGGTCGCCGAACACCCCGACCGCGTGGCGCTCGCCGGTGTCCCAGCCGCCCTTGATGAACTGCACCATGCCGACCCGCCAGCCGCGGCCGAGCGCGCGCAGCATCAGCCCGAGCGCCGCCGTGCTCTTGCCCTTGCCGGGGCCGGTATGGACCAGGAGCAGGCCCTTCTCGAGGGTCTTCTCCGCCACCTCGGCATCCTGCACGGCCTTACGCTTCTCCATCTTCTCGCGGTGGCGGGTCGCGTCGTCGCTCATGCGGAGGCTCCAGGGAGAGGGACTTGAAGGGGCGCTTGCGGCTTCACGACCAGCGGCAGGCCGGCGACGGTGAGCACGACCCGGTCGGCCCGGGCGGCAAGCCGCTGGTGCAGGCGCCCGGCCTCGTCGCGGAAGCGGCGGGCCAGCGCGTTGTCCGGCACGATCCCGAGCCCGACCTCGTTGCCGACCAGCACCAGCGGCCCCGGCGCCCGCGCGCAGGCGGCAAGAAGCCGCGCCACGGCGTCCTCCAAGTCGGCCTCCGCCAGGATCAGGTTGGTGAGCCAGAGGGTGAGGCAGTCGACCAGGACGGGCCCCTCCGCGGCCGCCACCGCCTCCGGCAGGGCCAGCGGCACGTCGCGGGTGCGCCACGGCTCGGCGCGCCGGGCCCGGTGCTGGCCGATGCGGGCGACCATCTCGTCATCGAAGGCCTGCGCGGTGGCGAGATAGAGCCACGGGCCGGGGCAGGCCTCGATCAGCCCCTCCGCGTAGACGCTCTTGCCGGAACGCGCCCCGCCGAGGACGAGGGTCATGCGGGGCGGGATCTGCACCATGCCCCTCCATCGCCCCAAGCCGCCCCGCGGTCAAACCTGAGCCCCCGTGCGGATCGACGGTTGCCGGACGCGCCGCCGCCGACTATAGAACCCCGGCCTAGCCAAAGCGCCCTTCGTCTAGCGGTCCAGGACGTCGCCCTTTCACGGCGAAAACACGGGTTCGATTCCCGTAGGGCGCGCCAATAAATTCAATTACTTAGCATGAATTTGGACGTTGCGCTGGCCTAGCGTACGGAAAATATACGGAAAATCTGCTGGCGTCCGTGATCGTTCGCGGAGATCCGTGGTTGTCTCATTCTCGGTAAGTCGGCCGCTAAGAATCCTCAGTTTTGCGGCGTCACCCAGACCGGCAGCAGCTGATTGCCTTGCTTGGGGTCGACCGTGTGCCAACGACAATCAACCTAACATTTCGCTGTGCTCGGCTTCGGCTCTGACTGGCTTGACCGATTGATATGGGGGCAAGCCCCGCGCAGGCTAAACTCCTTCGCACCGGGCGAGCGCATCCTCTGCCTCCGCGTACGCTGGGTACGAGCTATTAAGGTGGCGTGGGCCGGTGGGCGCGACCGGGATACCGCACAGGCCCTCGTTTGACCTTCGAAGGTTATGCGTCGGTCCGCCGCGCCGAAATCAGCGTGCAGTTGTAAATTTTTGTGGGCCTTGCGGGAAACCCTCTCATCGGCTCCGCGTGGGTCTCTGAGACTAGGTTCCATGTCCTCGGCCATCGCCAATAACGCCACCCCAACGCAGGCACGGTCCGCTCATGGACTGGGTGCGCCATGACCACCGACGACACCGCCAATCCGAGCCCCGGCCTTCCCGTAGACGCACACCTCTCACCGAGCGTCGGTATCTTCTGGGGCGTGCCGGAGGGCGGGCGAACCGTGCTGGTCACCGACCGTACCTCCCTGGCGAAGGCGGAGGCCTACGGCGATTGCCTCACCCACCCCCGTGGACACCATGAAGTCTGGGAGGCCTGGCGCAAGCTGGGGGCCACGATGCTGCGCCGCCGCGGCCTGCCGACGGCCATCGCGAGCCACGAGTACGAGGCGTTCCCGCGCGGGCGGGTGGTCTACATGCGCGAGCCCGCGTTGTTCACGCTCTACGCCGATCGGCGCCTGCAGAGCCCGGAGACGATCGCCGAACTCGTGCGGCTGTTCGGCCTCGCCGGGGAGCGTCACGCGGTACGCTCGGACGCGCATTACCGCACCTGCACCTGATCTGGAGGTACGCATCATGGGCGGTAGCTCAGACGACATCGAGGCGCTCCTCGTCGACTGCCACGACCTAAGCAACCCGACGCCGGGGATGCTGCCGGCGATCTTCCGCGACATCGTCGGGCGGCTCAATGCGGAGGGCTACGCCTACGCCGTGGTCGGCCGCATCGCGCTGACGCTGCACGAGCAGGCGCGATACGTCGGCGTGATCGAGATCGTCGCCGACCTCGGCGCGGACGGGCGCGAGCGTACCGCTGATCTCGTACAGGCGACACGGGTGCGGTTCGCGCCGCACATGGACCTGTTGCTGTGTCCACGGCCCATCGAGGTGATGCTGCGGCCGTGCACCTGTGCTACCGAAGCTGGGCTGCTCGCGGAGGCAATCACCTGCCCGTGGTTCGACATCCCTGCCCGGCTGGCGAGTGCGGAGCACCTGCTCTGGCTGTGGTGCCACTTCGAGGCCCGCGATCACGCCATGAACGCTGCCGCGCTGATTGCGGGGGGCACGGTCGATCTTTACCGTGTGCAGAGCCTTCTGCGCGAGACGGACGACCTGGAAGAGACGGGGCAGACGCGGCTGCGGCTGGCGATCGGTGACGCTGTCCTGTCGACGACGTCTTCGTTCAGCCGGTATATGAGCAAGCGGCGGGCCCGGCTCGACCCGTACCACGTGCCGGTCTGGCGGCGGTCCCTCGAAGATCGCGACGAGTCAACGCCGGGCTGATCAAGTGCAAGTTTGTTCCGCCCCCACTTTCTGAGGCGTCGGCAGCAACCGAGGGCCCCGGCAGCTCGCGTTGCAAATGCAGGACGTCGCTGTGCGCTGGGACGCTCACTACTTCAGCCGGGCGTGAAGACGTAGGTAGCTCACGCGTCACGGCGACCGGCACCCGCGCGAGGACATCAGCGCCATCGCTACAGAGGCCAGCGGCGGATCCGCCTGCTCACCACACTCTGGACGGCGCTATGTTTCTCCGAAACGCGCACAGACTGGATGCAAAGAGCGCCCTTACCCCGCCGGACTGTCCACCCCCACCGGCTGGCGAATCGCCAGCACCGGCCACAGTTGCGGCCATCTCCGCCGACGTACCCACTGGCCCGACACACGTCAGGCCCCCTCCGCCCTGCTGGGGCCACGCGATGGCCAGCCCCTGCTCGGGGCCCCGGACACCGCGGTCTCCTGGCTGAATGCCGACCCTGCTTACCTCTTGCACGGCGATCACCAACCGGCAGCACCCTCACCCCGACAACGGCGTTTCCGGGCGTTTCGCAGTCCCGCCAAGTGTTTGAAACTTGAGCGGTCAGAATGGCTCAGTTCGCCCGACAAACGGGCTACGCGGCGACCTGCGAGCTGTAGCTCTCCCCTAGCGCAACAACCGCCCTTCTACCCCACTTGACCCGTCTCAGCCGTCTCGCCAGTTGGCAAAATCTTCGAGGACCGGACGCTCTCATTCGGCTCAAACGGCGACCCGTGAAGATACCATCTGTCAGCCAATTTCGGGCATCGAGGGCGGCCTCCCATCGACCACCCCAACGCAAGGCCGACGCCACGATGCGAACGATCGTTTATGCTGATGGCGGTTGCGACCCTAACCCCGGTCCAGGGGGCTGGGGGGTCGTCATCGCCGCCCCGGACAGCGCGGTCGAGCTGTGCGGCGGTGAGCCCGGCACCACGACCAACAACCGCATGGAGTTGACGGCTGCGATCAAGGGCCTCGAGCATTTCCCGGCCGGGGCCGCGATCGAGATGCGGTGCGACAGCCAGTACGTCGTCAAATCGGTGACCGAGTGGATGCGCGGTTGGAAGGCGAAAGGCTGGCGCACAACCACGGGTGACGTGAAGAACGTCGACCTCATGAAGCGCCTCGACGAACTGAACGCGGCGCGCGACGTGAAATGGACCTGGGTCCGGGGGCATGCCGGCGACCGTCTTAATGAGCGCGCCGACGCTCTCGTCCACCGGGGCCGTCGCGAAGCGAAGCTCGGCAAGCTCGAGTCGCGCGACAGTGCTGCGACCCTACCTGTCTCTACCGCCGCACCAGCTTCGCCGAGCCAGGGCGCCGCCCTGCGCGTCGATCTGGCACTTGGCCTTCAGGTCACTCGGGCCGCGAAGGCTGCAGGTGTCACGTCCGACGCTCTGGTCGACGATGCGATCCGCTTCTACCTCGAGATCGGACCGAGCGAGGTCGCCCGCCTGCGATCGAGCCGAGCATAGCGGGAGGCCGTTTGCGACGACGCCTGGTCGCCGGTCCGATCCCGGCTTTGCCACAAGCGTTCGCCGCGAACACCAGAAGGTCCGCTCCTGGGCAAGTAGCGGCCGATCAGCGAGGCATCCCTGAAGGTCTGCTTCGTGTCGACACAGGACGGTCACCCACGTGAAGCTGATTGCTCGCTGCCAAGCGGTGGGCTGATGTCCGCTCCTTGCGCATCCGGGACCCAGGTGACCGGACGGCGCTTTGACGCACGGCTGCGCGTGTCGAGCGCGTGTCGCACCGGCTACATTACATCCAACCCCTTTCACCTGCGCCTGGACCCCGGGCAGGCCCGCCGCCGCTCCCCGCCGCCGTCCCACACCTGCCTACCCTACGCCGCTGTCGGCCGCCGACCGCGGCGCCTGTTCATCTCTCCGCCCGTCCCGGGAACCCCGTCTCGGCCGCACCCCCGCAGCCGACACGAGGCAATTCGCCATGGACATCACTATCCCCCTGCCGCCGCCAACCGATGCCGGTAGCCTTAATGAGACCGGCGACATCCTTGCCGCCCACAGCACCCTCGACCCCTCCGGCCTCGGCGCACCGCCATCCCACCTCCCCGTCATCCCCGAAGCCGCCCGACGCCGTCACCACGTGTTCGTCCCCGCCGACCACCGCTTCAAGGCCGCCGCCCGCTTCCTTCAAGGCCTCTGGCGCGAGGACCGTGACCTGCCAATCGGCACCCATCTCGACCGCGCTAACCCGCACCGCGTCCGTCGCCTTGGCTCGCGCATCTCGATCGCCGCCGGCCGCACCGGCGCCAACTTCATGACGCCCGCCATCGCCGCCGTGGCCGCCCGCGCGCTGGCCTACCGCGAACCTGGCGCCGCCTACGATATCGGCCGCCTGCGCACCAACCTGCTTTCCTCGCAGCCGCTCGCCTTCAACCTCTTTGGCCCACTCACTGCCGACTCCGCGCTCGCCACCCGCTTCATGGCGGAACTGTTCCCCGGAGCGCTGGCAGAGGTCACCGACATCCTGTTCGAGCACTCGCCGGGCCGCGGTGACCCGCGCTTTACCGCCGACCGAACGGCATTCGACATCGTCCTCCGCGGCATCGCCCCCAACGGCGCCCGGGCGCTGATCTGCATCGAGATGAAGTACAGCGAAGCCGGGTATGAACCTGCCCCACCGCCCAACCCCCGGCACACGGAGATCGCGCATACGACCCCGGGCCTGTTCATCGCGTCCGACAACCCGACCCTGGCCGGCCCCGCCTGTCAGCAGCTCTATCGCCAGCACTGCCTCGCCTCGGCAATGCTCGCCGCCGGCCTCGCGGACACGGCCACGCTCGCCTTCATCGCCCCCTCGCACAACCAACTCGCACACGCAGCCGCCGCAACTTACACGCACCAACTCACGGACCCGCACGCGGGCCCAATCCCCTTCATCCCGCTTACCCTCGAGCACGCGTTCGCTGCCCTGGCCGCCGCCGGCTTCCCGGACCATGCCCGCATACTTCACCGTCGCTACACCGACTGGTGGCTCCTCGACGGCGAACTAGAACTCGCGATAGGAGCCGGCGCATACGCACCCGCTGCTGAGGCATTGGCAGCGCCCGCGCACATGCAGACCGTTGACACCATCAGCGCGAGCAAGCCGGTCAACCGTTCACGACCGCAGCGCACGCGGCCCGCGACCCAGACTGCTGCTTGACGGGACGATAAAGAAGCTACGATCCGAGCCGGCGGCAATCACATGCTGCCGGCTCGAACCCGTCTCTGATGCAAACCCACACCGCCGCGGATGCTTGAGCGACACCGGCTCACCAACCCAGGCACATCTCTGATTCCGCCCGCTTCGCGCGCCGTGCAAGTGTTTGAAACTTGAGAGGTTCGAGCGGCGCGGTTCTGCACACAAGCGGCCTTATCCACGACCGGCGAGCTGTAGCTCAGCCCTGCCGTGACAACCGCCCATTTCGAGACGACACCATCGCCGCCGCCGGCAGCCGCCTGATCCGCGTTCAGGTGACGACAGCTAGGCCAATCCAAGCTTCCCATGCGCCTCGGCGGGCGTCATCTGCCGTATGGATTCTTCCGAAAAGCCAAGCTCACGAAGCGCCGCTCGCTGACGGTTCGTGATCATCAGCGACACCGCAGGAGACGTTACAGACGCGGTGCCCATAGCGTTCAGTCCGGCGTCCTCGGCGCGCCCGACCGGGTCGAGGAACGCTTCCTCTTCCGCAGCCAGATTGAGGACCAACCGAAGATAGTCGTCAGTTCCCGCCATTCACGACCCTCATTGCTCCTATGCCGACCTGAGGCGTGCGCCGGATCAGCCTCGGGACGGCGGTACCGCCCGCTTTGACGAAGCAGCAGGCTATAGCCGTCGGGGTTGTTCCATCAGGGCTGGGTCTTGCCTACCGTCGCCCCGAGTGGAAACGGTGACGCCAGCCCTCATCCAGCCTGCGTTCCTCCGCGCTCTCCTCCGGGACAGCTTCCAGACGTAGGAGGATCATCGCAAAAGTGTTCTGCTGAAGGTAAACCTGTTCATAGAGGGACGGCGCGCGGAGGTCGCGCTTCACGTCGATCCAGAGATTGGAATTACACGCGGCGATGTCGCTCGCGATGTTCGGCTGGTGTGGACCACTGTGATAGAGCGAGCCTGTTGGGACCGGGCTGCCGACCGCGGGGATGATGGCCGGAAAGGAGAGGCTGCGGTAGCACCGCTGCACCCGGCCATTGCCCGCCACGACGATGGCGATCCTCTCAGGTTGGTATTGCACGTAGGCCCGAGCCACCGCCTCCTTGCCGACCGCGAAGTCGCGCGCGAGCATGAGGACGTGCTGCAGATTGGGCTCGCGAAAGGCCGCCATGGCTCCCCGCAACAGGTGCGGGGACATCAACATGAGAGTGGCGAAGCGATTGGCCTCGACCTCCCTGCGCTGCCGCTGATCACCCTCCTTCGCTGTGACGCGGAGAAGGTCAGAGCTCTTGCACATGAACCGGCCGGATTGATCCGGGACGTGGTGCGCCATCAGGAAGTGGGCGAGTTCATGCGCGATGGTGAAGCGGCGACGCGGTTCGCCCCCGCGCTTGACGAGGATGGTGCCTTCGGACCGCTTCGCGTCGGTAACGAGGCCACCCTCGAACTCGTCGGTGTCGAGGTCCTCTATTCCAAGAATGCCAAGGCGCGCGCACAGGTCTTGGATCGGCACGGGCACCGAAAGGTTCGGCTCAGCCTGTAGGATGCGTTTGACGAGCGCCTCCGGCGAGGCCGCGTCTACGAGGTCCATCCTGCTGATCGGCATCTGCGCAGCCACATCCCGTCCCTACAGGCCGCCACCCACCCGCGATCCCAGGACGGGACTACAAGGAGTTCGTGCAGTGCAGGCGGTAAGCCGAAGGACCGGTTTTGCGCCTGTCGGCTATCCGGCATGACGTAATCTGGCCGAAAGCAGAATGACCGCTTCGGGGCAGGGCCGCCGCAAAAGCGGACAGCCTCCTACCGACCCCATTCGGTCGTCCGAGACAATTTGCTTATTGCCCGAAAGCGGACGACGGAGGGTGTACCGATCCGGCATGCGGTACTGAGGGGGACCCCGAAGAAGCGATCAGCTGAGACTTCCGAACCCTGCGAGCTCCCGGGTCCAGGTCAACGCCTGCTCGCTGAGGCTGATGCCGAGGCCGGGGCGCGTCGGCACCAGCATCCGCCCGTCTTTCAGCTCAAGGCGTTCGTTGAATAGCGGCTCCAGCCACTCGAAATGCTCCACCCACGGCTCCCGCTGCATGGCAGCCGCGAGGTGGATGTGCAGCTCCATCGAGAAGTGTGGGGCGATGGTCAGGCCGGCGAACTCGGCCAGCGTCGCCACCTTCAGGTAGGGCGTGATGCCACCGACCCGGGGCGCGTCCGGCATCAGGAAATCGGCGCCGTTTTGGCGGATGAAGTCCCAATGTTCGGACACGCTCGTCAGCATCTCGCCGGTGGCGATCGGCGTGTCGAGGGCGGCGGCCAGAGACGCGTGGCCAGCGGCGTCGTAGCAATCGAGCGGCTCCTCGATCCAGATCAGGTTGAACTGCTCGAAGATCCGGCCCATCCGCATCGCGGTCGGACGATCCCATTGCTGGTTGGCATCGACCATCAGCGGGAACGCCTCGCCAAGATGCTCCCGAACGCGGGAGACCCGCTTGATGTCGAGGGCCCAATCCGGTTGCCCGACCTTCAGCTTGATGCCGCCGATGCCCTTCTGACGGGAGCGGTCGGTGTTGACCAAAAGCTCCTCCAGCGGGGTGTGCAGGAAGCCGCCGGAGGTGTTGTAGCAGCGCACGCTGTCGCGTTGCGCCCCGAGGAGCTTGGCGAGCGAGAGGCCGGCGCGCTTTGCCTTCAGGTCCCAGAGGGCCACGTCGAAGGCGCCGATCGCCTGCACGGCGAGACCGCTGCGGCCCACCGAGGCTCCGGCCCAGGCGAGCTTGTCCCAAGCCTTGGCGATGTCGCTCGGCTCTTCCCCGAGGAGCGAGGGGGCTATTTCGCAGGCATGGGCGAACTGTCCCGGCCCGCCGGCTCGCTTCGAGTAGCTGATACCGAGGCCGCGGTGACCGTCCGAGGTCTCGACCTCGCAAAACAGGATAGCAATCTCGGTCATTGGCTTTTGCCGGCCGGTCAGCACCTTGGCGTCGCTGATCGGGGTCTTGAGCGGCAGGTAGACCGAGCGCAGGCGGATGCCGGTGACGGTGTCCTGAGCCATGAAGTCCTCCAGAGTTTGGGGTTGGGGCGCTCAGGCCCGGGCGGTGCCGACGTCGCGCGGCAGGACGGGTTTGGCATCCGGGGCGCGCTCGTCGCTGCGGATCTCCAGGCGGTTCAGCGGCCCGACGATGACGAGGTAGGAAAGGGCGCCGATCAGCGCGACCACACCGATGTAGACGAGGGCGAGGTCGAAGGAGCCCATCTCCTTCACGATGATGCCGATGGCAAGCGGCGTGATGATGCTGGCGAGGTTGCCGCACAGATTGAAGATGCCGCCGCTGACGCCCATGATCTGCTTTGGCGAGACATCGCCGACGATGCACCAGCCGAGATTGCCGATGCCCTTGGCAAAGAAGGCGACACTCATTACCACGATCACGAACACGTCGGACGGCACGTAGTTGGCGAGCACGATCGTGCTGGAGAACAATAGGCCGACGATGATCGGCGTCTTGCGCGCCGTCGTGAGGCTGAAGCCGCGCCGGATCATCCAGTCCGACCATAGGCCGCCCGCGAGGCCGCCGAGGAAGCCGCAGATTGCCGGGATCGCCGCCACGAGGCCGACCTTGAGGATCGACATGCCCCGCGCTTCCAGCAGGTAGGTCGGGAACCACGTCAGGAAGAACCACGTGATCGTGGTCAGGCAGAACTGACCGATATAGATGCCGATCATCATGCGGTTGCTGACGAGGGCCTTGACCTCAGACCAGCGGATGCGATCGCGCTTGTCGCCCATGTTCGGCAGGCCGCCACCGGCTTCAATGTAGTCGAGTTCACCCTGGTTCACGCCTCGATGGTGGCGCGGCTCGTGGACGTAGAGCAGCCACACGACGCCGAGGATGATGCCGACGCCGCCAGCCCAATAGAAGATCGCCTGCCAGCTATGGGCGTGCAGGATCCACGTCATGACCGGGGTGAACACGGCCAGCGCAAAGTACTGGGCGGACTGGAAGATCGAGGTCGCGAAGGCGCGTTCCTTCGTGGGGAACCACATCACCGTGAGGCGGCTGTTGGCCGGGAAGGCCGGCGCCACCGCGATGCCCATGAGAAAGCGCAGGGCGAACAGCGCCAGGAAGGTGAAGGAGACGACGTGGACGAGGCCCTGCATCATCGTGAGGGCTGACCACAGGATCAGCCCGATGCCGCAGACGAGGCGAGCGCCGTACTTGTCGAGCACCCAGCCGCCTGGGATCTGCATCGCCGTGTAAGCCCAGCCGAAGGCCGAGAAGGCGAGGCCCATTGTGATCGCGTCGAAGCCGAATTCGGTTCGCATCGACGAGGCGGCGACCGACAGGGTCGCGCGATCGACGTAGTTGAAGGTCGTTGCGAGGAAGATCAGGGCCAGGATGACGTATCTGACCTTGGTCTGCTTGAGCGCTTGCCCTGCCTGAGCCACGGCGATCCTCCGATGTCGAGGCCCGTCTCGGTACTCACGGAGCAACGGCAGCCTTCGTTCAGCGGGACTCGTGGAGCAGAGCCGTTTACGTGTCCAACATCATTCCTGGATCGATTGATGCGCAATCGGCATCGATGCGTGCAGGCGGCTCACAAATTTGTAGTTTCGAGCTGCTGTCGAATGCCCTGTATTCTCGAATGCAAGCCAAGAGCGGCCAGTCCATTTTCCACCCGACCCGGTCGTTGGCCTGTGTTTCAACAGCCTGGAAGCGGACCTTCGAGGGTCGGCAAGGGGTCGCAAGCAGCCCCTTGCGATGAGTGCCGAGCGCTGGATTTCGACCACTAGGCCCTCCGACGTGGCCGACGCCCTGCAACATCCAATGGCAGGGCCGCGCGTTCGAACCCGGCCCAGGGATCGTGACCCAAGGCGGAGAGGCGACCCGGTAGGCTCGCGACGTCGAAGCGCGCGCCGGACCCGAGCGACGGGAGCTCGTCCCAATTGACGGGAACGGATACGGGCGCCCCGGGACGGGCCCGAGGCGAGAAGGCCGCGACGGCGGTCGCCCCGCGCTGGTTGCGCAGATAGTCCACGTAGATCCGTCCGTCCCTGGCCTTCGTCGACACGGTCGCGACGAAGCTGTCGGGGGCGTCCTTAGCCATCTCGGATGCGATGCGCTTCACGAAGGCCTTCGCCTCGTCCCACCCGGCCTTCGGCTCGATCGGCACGACGACGTGCAGCCCCTTGCCGCCGGTGGTCTTCACGAAGCTGGTGAGGCCGGCGGCGGACATCCGCTCGCGCACATCCAGCGCGCCGGCGACGAGATCGGCCCACGCGACGCCGTCGCCTGGATCCAAATCAAAGACCAGACGGTCCGGGCGATCCGGGTCCGCGGCCGGCGCGCCCCAGGGATGGATCTCCAGTACGCTCGCCTGGACCAGGGCGCGGACGCCTTCAAGGTCGCCGACGACGACCGCCTTCTCATCGCCTGCGATCCGGATGTAGCGCTCGTCGAGCCCGGCCCAGGCATGCTTCTGGTAGAAGCAGGACCCGAGACCGTCCGGGCACCGGAGAAGCGACAGCGGCCGGCCGATGACATGCGGCAGAATGCGGTCGGCGACCTCCGCGTAGTACTCGGCGAGCCCCTCTTTGGTCAGGCCGACGTCGGGCCAGAGCACGCGATCCGGATGTGTCAGCTTGGCGACCGCCTCCGCGGGCTTCCGCGTCCGTGCCTTCGGCGGCTTCGGCTTCGCCTCCCGCACGACATCGTCCGGACTCACGTCGGTGCGGAGGGTCTTGAAGGACGCGTGCCGGAGCTGGCCGTCGCCCGTCCATCCGCGGAACGTCACCTCGCAGACGAGCCTGGGCTCGACCCAGCGTGCGTTCCGGCGCGCCAGCGGCGGCAGCTCGGCCTCGAAGGGCGCCGCTGGGATGCGCAGCGGCTCCAGCTGTGTCCAGAGATCCCGAGCGACCGCGTCGCGGAAGCCGGTGCCGACCCGCCCGACGTGGACGAGAGTGCCGTCCTCGTGCGTCCCGAGGATCAGCGACCCCACGGAACGGGTCGCCGTGGTCGACGGCATGAAGCCGGCGACGACGAATTCCTCTGACGAGCTGCACTTGATCTTGCGCCAGGCGTCGGTTCGGCCCGACCGGTAGGGCGCGTCCGCCCGTTTGGCGACGATGCCTTCCAGGCCGAGCCTGCAGGCGTGGCGCGCCATGGCCGCGCCGTCGGCGGCGAGATGCTCGCTGAACTGGATGGGGCCGCCCGGCTGTGCGTCGTCGAGGCTCTGAAGCAGCAGGTCCTTACGCTCGGTCAGGGGCAGCGCACGCAGATCCTTGCCGTCGAGGTAGAGCAGATCGAAGGCGTAGAAGACTGCTGATCCGGTATCGCCAGCGGCGAGCGCCTGCTGCAAGGCGGAGAAGCTGGAGACGCCGGCCGCGGTCTCGACGACGATCTCGCCGTCGATCAGGGCCGATGGCAGCTTCATGGCCTTCAGGGCCTGGGCCGCGGCTTCGAACTTCGCGGTCCAGTCGAGGCCCGAGCGCGTCAGAAGCTTCACCGAGCCACCGTCGATGCGGGCCTGCATGCGGTAGCCGTCGTGCTTGATCTCGTACAGCCATCCGTCGCCGGTGGGCACGTCGTCGACGAGGGTCGTCAGCGCGGGCTCGACAAAGGGCGGCAGGATCCCCTTGCGGGCTGCCTTGGACCGGCTCGCCGGCGGCTTCGTCTTCCGTTCTGCCACCACATCGGCGCGGGCGGCGTGATCGGCTCTCACGGCCCCGCCGCCATCGAGATCCCGGTTGGTCCGACCCGACAGGACCGAAGCCCCGTGCTCGACGAGAATGTCGCCGTCGCGACGCGCATGCTCGTCGTCGACCTTGATGAAAAGCCAGGGTTGCTTCTTCTCGCCGCCGCGGCCCTTCATGCGCACGAGATGCCAGCGGCCCGCGAGCCGCTCGCCGTGCAGGGCGAACTCCAGGTGGCCCTTCGCCAGCCCGACGGCCGGATCGCCGACCGGCTCCCATGACCCGGTGTCCCAGACGATCATGGTCCCGCCGCCGTACTGGCCCTTCGGGATCGATCCTTCCCAGGCCAGGTAGTCGACCGGGTGATCCTCCGTCATGACGGCGAGCCGCTTTTCGGCAGGCGACAGGCTCGGTCCGCGCGTCACGGCCCAGCTCTTCAGGACGCCGTCCAACTCGAGCCGCAGGTCGTAGTGCAGGCGCCGCGCATCGTGCTTCTGGACGACGAACCGCGCCTTCGCCGCCTTGCGGCCGCGCTTTCCCTTGGGCTCGGGCGATGCCTCGAAATCCCGCTTTTCCCGATACGGTTTGAGAGGCTCGGTCATCGCTTCCAGGAAACGGGACCGGCGGGATCGGGTTCCTGAGCGGGCCGGAACGGAGGAGGGAACTACAATACTGGGCAAGTTATCCACAGGTGTGCCTGTGGAGGAACGAGTCGAGTTGGACTCTCGTTGAACCGTCAAGCTCCCGATCGCTGCACTACGGATGCATCGATGGGCGGCAATACTTCGACGGACACAGGAGACCGACGTGGCAGACCGCGCCAACTGGAAAGGTCACCTTCGACTTTCACTCGTCTCCTGCGCGGTCGGACTGTATCCGGCGGTCAGCTCGTCGAGGGAGCTGAAGTGCCATACGATCAATCGCAAGACCGGCAACCGTCTCAAGCAGCTGATGGTCGACTCGGTGACCGGTGATACCGTCGAGCGCGACGATCAGGTGAAGGGCTGCGAGATCGCCAAGGACGAGCTGGTGCCGGTCGAGGACGACGAGCTCAGCGAGATCGCCCTGGAGAGCACGCACACGATCAACATCGAGGCGTTCTGCACGCGCGGCGAGGTCGACGAGCGCTATCTGGACAAGCCGTACTACCTCGCGGCCGAGGACAAGGTCTCTCGCGAGGCCTTCGCCGTCATCCGGGATGCGATGAAGAAGAAGGGCATGGCCGGGCTCGGACGCATCGTCATTTACAAGCGCGAACGGGTGGTGCTGCTCGAACCGTACGGCAAGGGCCTGCTGGCCACGCTGCTGCGCTACCAGGACGAAGTCCGGTCGCCGACGGCCTACTTCGAAGACATGCCCGACGGCGATCCGACGGCCGAGATGCGAGCGCTCGCCGAGGAGCTGATCGCGCGATCCACCCGGAAGTTCGATCCCTCGAAGTTCGAGGACCGCTACGAGGAGGCGCTGATCGCCCTGGTGAAGGGGAAGGCCCCGAAGCCGGCGAAGGGCAAGGGCAAGGCGAAGGCCGGTGCGCCGAGCTCCGGCAACGTCGTGAACCTGATGGAAGTCCTGAGGCGCAGCATCGACTCCGAGAAGGTCGTTTCGCCGGCCAAGGCGCAGCCGCGCAAGACGGAGACTAAGCCCTCGACGCCCGCGAGGAAGCGCGCTTCGGGCAAGGCTACCGCGGGCAGGACCCGAAAGGCTGCTTGACCGGCCATCTGTCCGGCCGGCGCACCGGCGAGATTATTGCGTGCTAGCCCGGCCGTGACGGTTCCAAGGTAACGGCTGCCAGCCTGTCCATCACCGACCCAACCCAGTCATGTGAGCGGTCGTCGGCACTTCCTATAAGCGGTCATTGGTCGGCCGTCCGGCAATCTTGGCTAGGGGTGGTGAACGGACCTCGGCCTTGCGCTTCAAACCATACGCCCCGCTACGCACCGGGCC
>NZ_JAKSYK010000095.1:0-27102 GCF_022829425.1 Methylobacterium sp. J-072
GCGGCCCGGAACTCTACGACTAGTTCCACCGTCTTTCCCCACCGGAGGCCCTTCCGATCCACCGGCGGCCCAGCGTCTGACGAAAACCGCCCGATGTGGTTAACGCGGCCTGCCGCCGCTCCGGCCCCCGGGTCGACGCGCGGGCCGGAGCGTGACCCAGCACTCGACGGTGTTCACACACCGGTTCCGATTGCGCGCGACAGGCAGCCTCGCGCGCGTCTCCCTCCCCCGCAAAGGGGGGAGGGAGGGCGCGTGTCATCTCCGGACCGGGCCCAGGAGGATCAGAAGTCCGATATGTGAGCCTGCTCGGCCCAGCATCGGGGGCAACGGATCGGGGCGAGCGTACGCGTGACATCAAGAACCTGTGCCTCCGCCCGCGCGCATCGCGATCGGCGACCGCCTTGGCGCTCGCCGTACTCCTGATCACCGCCGGCGTCCCGGCGGCGGCCGGCCCGTCGGCGGCGACGATCGAGCTGCTGGCACTCGAGGGGTTCGACCCGGTCAGCTACTTCCTGAAGGAGGGACCGCAGGCGGGCGCCGCGCGGTTCGAGCTGTCCTGGGGCGGTAAGGTCTGGCGCTTCGCCAGCGGCGCCGACCGGGCCGCCTTCCGGGACAATCCGGAGGTCTACGCCCCGCGGCTCGGCGGTTTCGACGCCGCCGGCATCCTGGACGGGCGCCTGGTCGATGCCGATCCCCTGGTCTTCGCCGTGATCGGCGAGCGCCTCTACCTGTTCCGGGACGCGGAGCGGCGCGCCCGGTTCCTGGCCGAGCCGGAGCTGGTCCGGCGGGCGGAGGCGGCTTGGCCCGACCTGCAGGGCCAATTGGATGTGCCGATCAGGGATGCGCCGCGGTGAGGCGCGTCTCCGGCGCCCGGCCCTTTCCGCCGGGGGCGGGGAGGGCGAGCCCAGCGGCGAGGTCCGGATCGCCCAGGGCCGCGAACGGGCCGTTGCGGTAGCCGGCGCGGTAGCGTCCGTACAGGATCGGACCGCCGCCCGGGACGACCACGCAGCCGCCGGCCGCCGTCAGGATGTGATCGCCGGCGGCCGTGTCCCATTCCATGGTCGGTCCGCAGCGGATGTAGATATCCGCCTCGCCGGCGGCGATCAGCCCGAACTTGAGCGCGGATCCGGATTGGCGGGTCTCCGACACGGGCAGCGCTGCGAGACAGGTGGCGGTCTCGGGATCGCCGTGGCGTCGGCTCCCCAGGGCGACGAGGCCGCTGCGCGGCGCCGGGCGGGCCCGCACCGGCCGGCCCGCGCCCGGCCGCCCCTCGATCACCGGGGCCTCGACGCTGGTCTGCCCCGCCCACCAGACCCGGCCGAGGCCGGGGGCGACGAGGGCGGCCGCCACCGGCCGCTCCCCCGCCACCAGGGCGATGTTGACCGAATAGTCCGGCGTCCCGGCCAGGAAGTCGCGGGTGCCGTCCAGGGGATCGACCAGGAAGAAGGTTTGGGCCGGCCGTGCCGCGAGGTCGGCGGCCTGCGCGCCCTCCTCGGCGATGATGGCGATTCCGGGAAAGCGCGCGGTGAGCGCGGCGACGATCAGCGCCTCGGCCTCGACATCGGCGTCGCTCGACGGCGAGCCGTCCGCCTTGAGGGCGTGCGGGCAGGGGCCGCGATGATAGCGCCGCAGCACCTGACCCGCGGCGCAGGCGATCTCGGCGAGCGCCGCGGCGATCCGCTCGCGCTCAGGTCCCGAAAACATCGCCGCGCCGATCATTGTTGCCTCCCGCACCCGCATGAATGCCCGAGCGGGTTGAAATTGTCGACGGTTTGGGGCGGGAAACGGTTCCGTTGCGTGGTCCTGCGCGTGGGAAAACCCGCCGCCGAACGGACCGATTCGACCCCGGTGTCGGCGATTCACGCGCGATTTACCTCTCATGGCCCGGCGTGAGCATCGTCGAACATCTCAGAACGACGCGTCGAAGAGAAAAACCGACCGCGTGATCTCTTCTTAAGAAATAACTAAACCGGGAACCGATAGTTCTGTGCGGGATCAGGTAAAAAACTTGCGGTTGGGCAGCGATCTTTGTTACGCAGATCGACCAAGCTAGATCTGAGACACGTCATGACTCCGGGAAGACATTTCGCGCTGCCGATATATTTACTAGTAATGTTCTGTATCGTTGGCGCGAATGCAGCAGAATTGGACCTCATCAAGGCTAAATATAAAAGGCCGACGGCGATTACATTCCCGAACGATGCGCCGTTCTCGCCGCAGACGGCGACCCTCGGCAAGATGCTGTTCTTCGATCCGCGGCTGAGCGGGAAGCAGAACCTCAGCTGCGCGAGCTGCCACAATCCGTCCTTCGGGTTCGAGGTTCCCGTCCCCGGGGCGATCGGGGCGGCCAACACGCCGCTCGCCCGCAAGGCGCCGACCCTCCTGAACGCCGCCTGGATCCCGACGCTGTTCTGGGACGGGCGGGCGCCGAGCCTGGAGATGCAGGCGCTCGGACCGATCACGGCCGAGGCCGAGATGGACGGCAAGTTCACCGAGATCGTCGCGACCCTCACACGCATACCGGAATACCGAGCCTGGTTCGGCAAGCTGTTCCCGCGAGACGGTATCACCCAGGACAACCTCCTGACCGCGATCGCCACCTACGAGCGGACGGTCGTGGCGGAATGGGCGCCGTTCGACCGCTGGATCGAGGGCGACGCGACGGCGATCTCGCCGGCCGCGCAGCGCGGCTTCGCCCTGTTCACCGGCAAGACCGGTTGCTCGGGCTGCCATACCGGCTGGAACTTCACCGACAACAAGTTCCACGATCTCGGCATCCCGACGACGGATATCGGGCGCGGGACCTTCGAGCCCGACAACCCGCTGGCGCAATACGCGTTCAAGACGCCGGGGCTGCGCAACCTGACCTACCGGGCGCCGTTCGGGCATGCCGGCCAGTTCGCCAATCTCGAGGAGATCGTCGCGTTCTACGAGACCGGCGGTCTCGATCGGCCGTCGAAATCGCCGCTGATGAAGCCGCTCAAACTGAACCCGGAGGAGCGCGCGGACCTGATCGCCTTCCTGCGCTCGCTGACCGCGGAGCAGACCCGGACCGCCCTGCCGAATCTGCCGAACTAAAGTTTTGATTTTACATCATGTTTTCCAAGAGCCGTCCTCGATCGCAGCGCGATCGGGGGCGGCGCTCAGCGGGAAACCGGGAAGTCGCCATGTCCATCCGCTATAAGATCCTGCTCCCGCTCCTCGGCTTCCTGCTCCTCGCCGGGCTCCTGGCCGGGATCACCGGTCTCGTCGGCCTCGGCGCGGTCGGCGATCTGTCGCGACTTGCCGAGCGCACCGCCGAGGCGGCCGAGACGAGCCGCGCCGCCCGCGACCAGTTCCACCGGGCCGAGGAGCTGGTCGCGCGGGTGAGCGCGATGACCGATCTCCTCGACATGGCGCCGATCCAGACGGAGTTCACCGGGGCGGGCGATCGATTGACGGTGCTGCTCGGCCGCCTGAAGGACATCGCCCTGTCCGAGTCGATGCAGGCCCTGGCGCGGAGCGCGGAAGCCGAGGCACGGCAATGGCGCGGCGATGCCGAGATCCTGCTGGGCATCCGTCAGGCGCGGGAGATCCCGGTCCAGGAGCGGATGGTCCAGCAGAGCCGGCGTCTGCGGCAGCGGTTCGACGAAGCCGTGGCGCTCGCCGCCGCGGATGCCCGGGCTCAGATGCAGGCGACCCGCGAGGCCACGGCCTGGAAGATCTGGGCGATGCTCGGGCTCGGGGGCGGCGTGGTCCTCATCGGATCGATCACGGCGCTCTGGCTCGCCGGCAATCTGGCCCGGCCGCTGGTCCGGCTGACCGACGAGACCACCCGCCTGGCGAACGGCGACACGAGCGTCGCGCTGGCCGCCGCAAACCGCCGGGACGAGATCGGCGCCATCGCCCGCGCCGTCGTGGCGATCCGCGACACGTCGCGGGCGGAGGCCGCGCAGCAGGTCGAGGCCACCGAAGCCGCCCGCCTGCGCGAGGAGCAGGCCCGACGCACGATGCTGCACGACCTCGCCGACCGGTTCGAGCGCTCGGTCGGCGGGATCGTCGCCCATGTGGCCGAGGCGGTGACCGGCTTGCAGGCCTCGTCCGGCACGATGCAGGCCGCGGTGGGCGGGACGGCCCTGCGTTCCACCAGCGCCGCGGAGGCCGCGCACCGGACCGCCGGAAACGTCAACGCCGTGGCGGCGGCGGCCGAGACCCTGGGCTCGACCGTGCAGGAGATCGGCCGGCAGGTCGCCCATGCCGCCGGAATGTCGTCCGCCGCCGTGGAGGCCGCTGCGCGCACCGACGCGATCATGGCGGCCCTGTCCGCGGCCGCGGCCCGGATCGGCGACGTGGTCGGATTGGTCTCCACCATCGCGGGCCAGACCAACCTGCTGGCGCTCAACGCCACGATCGAGGCGGCCCGGGCCGGAGAGGCGGGGCGCGGCTTCGCCGTCGTGGCGGCCGAGGTGAAGGAACTCGCTGCGCAGACCGCCAAGGCCACCGACGAGATCGGCCAGCAGATCGGTGCCATCCAGGGGGCGACCAGCGGCGCCGCCGAGGCGATCCAGGACATCACCGCCCAGATCCACGCGCTGAGCGGCGTGACCACGCGCATCGCCAGCGCGGTCGACGGCCAGGGCGTCACCACCCGGGAGATCGTGCGCATTATGTCCGAAGCCTCGGGCGGGACCGACAAGGTGACCGCCGACATCTCCGAGGTCGCCCGCTCGGCGGGCGATGCCGGCCATGCCGCCGAGGCCGTCGCGACCTCCGCCGACGATCTGGCCGTCCAGTCCCGCGCCCTGCACACGGAGATCGACCAGTTCCTCCGGAACGTCCGGGCCGCCTGAGCGCGTCGCCGCTGGGGCGATGCCCTACCCTTGGGGCGCCCCGATCACCGTCCGCTTGATCCGCGCCAGCAACGCGCAGGTTCGGCGCCGGTGGCGATGCAACTCCGCCGCGAGGCTGCGGGCATCGGGCAGGCCCACGGCCTTGGCGATCTGCCGGGCGGCGCTGTCGGAGGGGACGGCGCCGGGATCGGCCATCACCAGCCGCTGCCACTGGTAGACCGCGTCGAGGAAGCCGTAGGTCTCGGCCAGGGGCTCGGCCATGGCGGCGGGCAACAGGCCGTGCGCGCCGGCCCGCCGCAGGACCGCCTCGCCGGAGAGTCCGATGCCGTCGGACCGGACCTCGGGGTGGCTCAGCACGATGGACTGGGCCAGGAAATCGAGGTCGAACAGCCCGCCGGGGGCGAGTTTCAAGTCGTACGGCCCGGCATGGCCGCGCTCGTCGGCCACCAGCCTGCGCATCGCTCCGGCCGCGGCGCAGACCTGGGCGGGATCGCGCGGCTGCCCGATCGTCTCGGCGATCACCGCCATGACGGCGGCGCCGAGTTCGGGATCGCCCGCCACCACCCGGGCCCGGGTCAGGGCCATGTGCTCCCAGGGCTCGGCCGCCTCGCGCTGATAGGTCACGAAGCCGTTGAGCTGCACCGCTGGCGGGCTGTGGCTGCCGTAGGGCCGCAGGCGCAGGTCGACCGCGTAGAGCCGGCCGCGGCGGGTGGCGGTGGTGAGCGCTGCGTAGAGGCGCTGGGCCAGGCGGTTATAGGCCACGACCGCGTCGAGCGGGCGCGGGCCGTCGCTCACCCGGTCCTCGGGATCGAAATCGTACAGGAACACCAGATCGAGGTCGGAGACCGCGCTGAGCTGCCGGGATCCGAGCCGGCCGAGCGCCAGCACGCAGCACCGCCCCTTCGGGACGACGCCGTGATCTTGCGTGAACCGGCGCAGTTCCGCCTCCAGGTTCAGCGCGACCGTCGCCTCGGCGATGGCCGAATAGGCCTCCCCGGCCTGACGCGGGGTGATCAGGCCGGACAGGAGCCGCGCGCCCGTCACGAACACCATCTGGCGGGTGGCGTCCCGGCACCGGTCCCAAAACTCCTCGTGGCTCGCCGGCTGCCCGACCAGTGCCCGGTACTGCGCGTGCACCTGCTCTGGCGCCGGCACCGGCGCGACGAAATCCGGATCGAGCACGGTGTCGAGCACGTGGGGGCTGAGGCTGACCGTGTCGGCGAGATGGGGCGAGGTCCCCAGGATGTCGGCGAACAGCAGGCGCAGGCGCGCGTGCGAGCGCAGGATGGCGAGCAGCTCCGCCACCGCCGGCATCCGGGCGAAGGCCCGGTCGAGGGTGAGCAGGGCCGCGTCTGGATCGTTGGTGCCGCCGAGCGCCCGCAGCAGGCTCGGGAGCAGCTCGGTCAGGATCTCCCGCGCGCGGCCCGTCTGGAGCGCCGGCCGGCGGCCGACATGCCAGCCCTGCACGGTTTCCCAGGCGAGCCGGGAATCGCGGAACCCGAACGCCGCCAGATTCTCCAGGGTGGCGGGATCGGGCTCGCTCTCGCCGAAGACGAGGGCGTCCTCCGGGACGCCGTCCCCCGGCGCCGTCTCGAACAGCAGGGCGTAATGGGCCTGGACCCGGCCGGCCTGGTGGAGCAGCGCCGCCTCGAACGCCGCCTGCGTCGAGAACCCTGCGAACAGCGCCAGGGCTTCGAGCGCCGCGTCGCCGGTGGGCAGGCGCTGGGTCTGCTCGTCGCGGATCATCTGGATCCGGTGCTCGAGGGTGCGCAGGAACCCGTAGGCCGCCGTGAGCTCATCGCGCGCTTGTCCGTCGATCCAGCCCTCCTCGACGAGGCGCCCCAGCATCTCGACGGTCCGGCGCCCCCGCAGGGCGGGCTTGCGGCCGCCGAACACGAGCTGCTGGGTCTGGACGAAGAACTCGATCTCCCGGATGCCGCCGCGGCCGATCTTGATGTCGTGGCCGGCCACCGTGATCGTGTCGTGCCCGCGGACCATGTGGATCTGCCGCTTCATCGCGTGGATCTCGGCGATGGCCGCGAAGTCGAAGTGCCGGCGCCAGATGAAGGGCGCGAGATCGGCCAGGAACGCCGCGCCGGCCGGGATGTCGCCGGCGATCGGCCGGGCCTTGATGAAGGCGGCGCGTTCCCAGTTCTGGCCCAGCGTCTGGTAGTAGTCGAAGGCGAAGCCGGTGGAGAGCGCCACCGCCGTCGAGCCCGGGTCCGGCCGCAGCCGGTAGTCGATCCGGTGGACGTAGCCGTCCGCGGTGCGCTCGGACAGGAGCTTCACCAGGCCCTGCGCCAGCTTGACGAAGAACGCCTTGGGATCGCCGCCGGTGGCGGCCGCAGCGGGCTCGGCCTCGTAGAAGACGACCAGGTCGATGTCGCTGGAATAGTTCAGCTCGGCCCCGCCATGCTTGCCGAGCGCCAGGATCACGAGCCCGGAGCCGGCCTGCGGCGCCGCTGGGTCCTGCGGATGGAACCGTCCGGCCGCCATGCCCTGCCGGAGCAGGGCGTCGGTGGCCGCGCTCACCGACGCGTCGGCGAAATCGGACAGGGCCTGGACGACCGCGTCGAGATCCCAGCAGCCGCCGAGATCGGCGAGTGCCACCAGCAGGGCGTGTTCCTCGCGGTTCCGGCGGAGCCGGCGGCCGACCTCGGCCAGGTCGGGGTTGTCGCCGCAGGCGCCGCCGACGGCGCGCTGCCGGGCGATGATCGTGCGGCTCGCAGCCTCCGGCGCCTGCCCCATCAGGGCGACGAGGCGTTCCGGCGAGCGGGTGATCGCCTGCCAGAGGAAGGGCGAATGGTCGGCGAGCCCGAGCAGCAGGGCGCGGCAGGCCGGGGTGAGGAAGCCCTCCGGGAAGGCCGGCTCGATCTCGGCGAGCCGCGCACGCGCCGCGTCGGGGTCGGCGGGTCGCAGGCCGGGTCGCAGGCGCGCCAGCAGGGTGGATTCCGGCTGCCTGGGAGCTCCGGCTCGGCTGGCGGTCTCGTGGTGCACGCCGGTTCCTCCCTGGCTCGCGCTCACCCCGATCGCGTCGGGCGCCGGAGCGGGGCGCGGTCGTCGCTGGGACGCGGGCTCGTTGGCCGCGACCCTACCCGATCCGGGCGCGGCCGGCACCGGTCCCGCCCGGTAACGCTTTTCAAAGCCGACCGTGGCGTTTATCCGTGCGGACCGGTCCATCGCCCCCGGTCCGACCGGCGGGCCGCGCGGGATGTTTCGCGAGGACTCGACCGCTTGATCGGGCGGCCAAGGATCGGCGGCTCCGAAGCGACGAGCCGGCCCGCAGAGTGTTCGCCCCCCAGATCCGCCGCCCGGAGCGCGCCATGTCCTCCCCGAACGCCCCCAGCCTGACCCTCGACGGCCTCGACCTCGCCGCCCTGCTCTGCTCCCGCGTCTGCCACGACGTGATCAGCCCCGTTGGCGCGATCGTGAACGGGCTGGAGGTGCTGGAGGACGATGATGACGAATCGATGCGGGTCTTCGCCCTCGAGTTGATCGGCAAGAGCGCCCGGCAGGCCTCGGCCCGGCTGAAATTCGCCCGGATCGCCTTCGGGGCGGCGGGCTCGGCCGGGGCCTCGATCGACCTCGCCGATGCCGAGGGCGTGGCTAAGGGCATGTTCAGCGACGAGAAGACCAAGCTCGCCTGGAGCGCGCCGCAGGCCCTGTTCCCCAAGAACAAGGTCAAGCTGCTCCTCAATCTCGTGATGATCGCCACCTCGGCGATCCCGCGGGGCGGGCTGATCGACGTCGTCGTCTCCGGCGACGGCGAGGCGCCGACCCTCGTGCTCAAGGCCAAGGGCTCGCATGCCCGCATCCCGCCCCATGTCGAGGAGCTGATGGCCGGCAGCCCCGAGAGCGGCACCGTCGACGCCCACGGCATCCTGCCGTTCTACGCCGGCCTCGTGGCCCGGGCCGCCGCCATGGATGTCCGATTCGCCATCGAAGGTGATGAAGTGACGATCACGGCCTCGCCGACAGTGCTCGCGGCCCCCGCGGAAGACGGTGACGAAGCTTCCGACACGGCGCTGGCCTAAAAAACTGGAAACCCCCGGGGTGGGGAAGGGATCGAAACGCTTCCCTAACCCCGCATGAGTAAGTACGTTGCGCGAGAGCCTCTTCGTGTAACGAGTATCGCCGATGGACGACCTGCTTCGTGAATTCTTGACCGAGAGCGGGGAGCACCTCGACACGGTCGATGCTGAACTGGTTCGGTTCGAGCAGGACCCGAATAACCAGACGATACTGCGGAATATTTTTCGCCTCGTCCATACGATTAAAGGAACCTGCGGGTTTCTCGGGTTGCCGCGCCTCGAAGCCTTGGCGCACGCCGCCGAGACCTTGATGGGCCGCTTCCGGGACGGCCTGCCCGCCACCTCCGAATCGGTCACGCTGATTCTCTCGACCCTGGACCGGCTCAAGGCGATCCTGGCCGACCTGGAGGCCACCGGCTCCGAGCCGGCGGGCTCCGACGACGACCTGATCTCCGAGCTGGAGCGCATGGCGTCGGCCGAGCCCGAGGCCGCGCCGGCCCCGCCGCCCGAGATCGTGCTGCCGGAGCCGGTCTCCCGTGAGCTGAAGCCCGGCGAGGTCTCCCTGGACGATCTGGAGGCCGCCTTCCTGGCGGCTCCGGGCCCCAGCGAGGCGGATTTCGCCGCGCCGGTGACGCCCCCCGTCGAGGCGCCGAAGGTCGAGGCCCCCAAGCCCGCCGCTCCCAAGGCTGTGGCGCCCAAGGCCGAGGCCGCCGAAGCTGATTCGGCCAAGGCCGAGCCGGCGGGCGACACCGAGGCGGTCGTGGCCACCGAGACCACGGCGGCCGGGAGCAAGATCCAGACGATCCGCGTGAACGTGGATACGCTCGAGCACCTGATGACGATGGTCTCGGAGCTGGTGCTGACCCGCAACCAGCTCCTCGAGATCGCCCGTCGGCACGAGGATTCGAGCTACAAGGTCCCGCTGCAGCGCCTCTCCCACGTCACGGCCGAGCTGCAGGAAGGCGTCATGAAGACGCGCATGCAGCCGATCGGCAGCGCCTGGCAGAAGCTGCCGCGCGTGGTGCGCGACCTCTCGGCCGAACTCGGCAAGCAGATCGACCTGGTGATGGTCGGCGCCGAGACCGAGCTCGACCGGCAGGTCCTTGAGGTGATCAAGGACCCGCTGACCCACATGGTCCGCAATTCGGCCGATCACGGCCTCGAATCGACCGCCGGGCGCATCGCTGTGGGCAAGCCGGCCCGCGGCACGATCCGGCTCGCCGCCTACCATGAAGGCGGCACGATCACGATCGAGATCGCCGACGACGGCAAGGGCCTCGACCTCGCGGCGATCCGCAAGAAGGCGGTGGAGCGCGGGCTGGCATCCCAGTCCGACGTCGAGCGGATGACCGACGCGCAGGTCGCCAAGTTCATCTTCGATGCCGGCTTCTCCACCGCGGCGGCGGTCACGTCGGTGTCGGGCCGCGGCGTCGGCATGGACGTGGTCAAGACCAACATCGAGACCATCGGCGGCATCATCGACATCGCCACCACGGCGGGCCGCGGCACCACCTTCACCATCAAGATCCCGCTGACCCTGGCGATCGTCGCCGCCCTGATCGTGCGCGCCGGCGAGCACCGCTTCGCCCTGCCGCAGGTGGCCGTGCTCGAACTCGTGCGGGTCGATGCCGGGGCCCAGCGGGTCGAGCGCATCAACGGCTCGCCGGTGCTGCGCCTGCGCGAGCGGCTGCTGCCGATCGTCTCCCTCACCGGCCTGCTCGGGCAATCGGACGGGCAGGGCGCGGAGACCGAGCAGGCGGGCTTCGTGGTCGTGGCCCAGGTCGGGCGCGAGCGCTTCGGCATCCTGGTCGACGAGGTCTTCCACACGGAAGAGATCGTCGTGAAGCCGATGTCGGCCAAGCTCCGGCACATCCCGATGTTTGCCGGCAACACGATCCTCGGCGACGGCGCCGTCGTGCTGATCGTCGATCCCAACGGCGTGGCCCGGCAGGTGGCCCAGGGCATACAGGGCAGCAACAGCCACGCCGATGCCGACGCCGAGAGCGAGGCGGCCGAGATGGGCGATGCCAAGACCACGCTGCTGGTGTTCAAGGGCGGCCAGGGCAGCTTCAAGGCGGTGCCGCTCTCGCTGGTCACCCGCCTCGAAGAGATCGAGTGCGACAAGGTCGAGTGGCTGGGCGGCCGTCCGCTGATCCAGTACCGCGGCCGTCTGATGCCGCTGGTCCCGGCCGACTCGGCGATCACGATCCGCTCCGAGGGCACGCAGGCCCTGGTGGTGTTCTCCGACGGCGAGCGGGCCATGGGCCTCGTGGTCGACGAGATCGTCGACATCGTCGAGGAGCGCCTCGACATCGAGATCGCGGCCGACCGCTCGGACCTGATCGGCTCGGCGGTGCTGCGCGGCCGCGCCACCGACATCATCAACATCGCCCACTTCCTGCCGCTCGCCTACGACGACTGGGCGCGGGGGCCGAAGAAGGCGGAGCAGGCCTCGACGCTCCTGCTCGTCGACGACTCGGCCTTCTTCCGCGACATGCTGAGCCCGGTGCTGAAGGCCGCGGGCTACCAGGTCATCACGGCGGCGAGCGCCGAGGCCGCCCTGACGATCCTGCAGTCGGACGCGCGGATCGAGGTCGTGGTCACCGATCTGGAGATGCCGGGCCGCAGCGGCTTCGACCTGGTCGCCGCCATGCGGGGCGCCGAGCCGCGGCTCGCCGGCCTGCCGGTGATCGGCCTCACGGGGACGGTCGGCACCGACGTGGTGGAGCGGGCCCGGTCGCTGGCGATCAGCGACCTCGTGGCCAAGTTCGACCGCAGCGGATTGATCGCGGCCCTGGCCGAGATCAGCGCCACCAACGTCTCGCAAGCCGCCTGATCCCGGCACCGCCCGCCACACGACGATCGAATCCGGAGAGTTCTGATGCAGGCTGCCAATGCCAACGGCGCCGAGACCGGCCCCACCGACGAGTATGTCACCGTCTATGTGGCCGACACCCTGTTCGGCCTGGCGATCGAACGGGTCCACGACGTGTTCGTCCCCTCCGGGGTCACGCCGGTGCCCCTGGCGCCCAGCGAGATCGTCGGCCTGCTGAACCTGCGCGGGCGCGTGGTCACGGCCGTGTGCCTGCGCCGGCGCCTGGGCCTGCCCGATGCCGTGGCGCAGGACGACAAGGCCAGCCCCAAGATGGCGATCGGCCTGGAGCAGACCGGCGAGACCTTCGCGCTCGTGGTCGACGGCGTCGGCGAGGTGCTGCGACTCGGAGCCGACAGCCGCGAGGCGGTGCCGATCAACCTGGATCCGCGCTGGCGCAACCTCGCCACCTGCGTCCACCGCCTCGACGGCCGCCTCCTGGTGATCCTCGACGTGGACGCGCTCCTCGGCTTCAGCGCCGCCGGCGCGAAGGCGGCGTGAGGGAGGGGGTATGAAAGCGCCACACGAGACGACCTGCCTGGTGGTCGATGATTCCGCGGTGATCCGGAAGGTCGCGCGGCGGATCATCGAAGCCTTGGGCATGAATGTGAACGAGGCGGAGGACGGCAGCGCCGCGCTCGAAGCCTGCGCGGCCCACATGCCCGACGCGATCCTGCTCGATTGGAACATGCCGAACATGGACGGCTACACCTTCCTCCAGGCCCTGCGCCGGAGCGAAGGGGGGGCGACCCCGAAGGTCCTGTTCTGCACCACCGAGAACGATGTCGGGGCGATCGCCCGGGCCCTCCGGGCCGGGGCGGACGAGTACATCATGAAGCCCTTCGATCGCGACATCCTGGCGGCCAAGCTCGAACAGGTCGGACTGGTCGCCGACGCAGCCTGAACCGACGCCACTTTCAACCGCGACCCAGTACCCGAGGCATTCATCATGGCCCTGAGCCCCGCGGTCGTCCCGCTTCGCAGTCCGCCTGCGCAATCCACGACATCGGCGGCGGCTCCGATCCGGGTGCTGGTCGCCGACGATTCCGCCGTGGTGCGCGGGCTGGTGGCCCGCTGGATCGCCGAGGCCGGGTTCGAGCTCGTCGGCACCGCCTCCAACGGCCGCATCGCCCTGGAGATGATGGCCAAGCAGGACCCGGATGTCGTGCTGCTCGACATCGAGATGCCGGAGCTCGATGGCACGACGGCGCTGCCGCGCATGCTCGCGATCAGCCCGAACCTCCAAGTCGTGATGATGTCGACGCTGACCACCCGGAACGCCGACATCTCTCTGAAATGCCTCGCCCTCGGCGCGGTGGACTACATTGCAAAACCTGAGAGCAGCCGCGGCGTCACCACCTCGGAGACCTTCCGGGTCGAGCTGATCGAGCGGGTCCGGGTGTTCGGTGCCGCCCGCGCCCGGCGGCGCCCCGCGGGGATTCCTGGGGCCGCGCCGGCCCCCGCCCACGCGGCGCCCGCTTTGGCCCCCGCCGCGCCGACGCCGCGCCCGGCCACCCCCTTCACCCTCCGGCCCAAGGTCCGCAACCGCACCCAGCCCCGCGCCCTGCTGATCGGCTCCTCGACCGGCGGACCCCGGGCGGTGGGCGAGATGCTGGAGGGGATCGGCGCCGCCGCCCTGCGCCGGGTGCCGGTTCTGATCGTGCAGCACATGCCGCCGATCTTCACCGCCGTGTTCGCCGAGCACCTCTCGACCCGCACCGGGCTGCGCGCGGCCGAGGGCAAGGCCGACGAGCGCCTGGAGGCGGGGCGGATCTACGTGGCCCCGGGCGGGCGCCATATGGGGCTGGTGACGGGTCCCAACGGGCCGACGATCCGGCTCACGGACGGGCCGCCGGTGAATTTCTGCCGCCCCGCCGTCGATGTCCTGTTCAAGGACGCGGCCGTGGTGTTCGGCGCCGCCACCGCCACGGTGATCCTCACCGGGATGGGCTCGGACGGCACCAACGGCGCCCGCGCCCTGACCGATGCCGGCGGCCCGGTCCTGGCCCAGGACGAGGCGACCAGCACCGTCTGGGGCATGCCCGGCAGCGTCGCCCGGGCCGGCCTCGCCGAGGCCGTGCTGCCGCTCCCCGAACTCGCGACGGCGCTGCGCGCCCTGATCACGGGGCAGCCGTCATGACCGAGTTCGAGTTCGAATACCTGCGTACCTTTCTCAAGCAGCGCTCCGGCCTCGCGCTGACGGCGGAGAAGCGCTACCTCGTCGAGAGCCGGCTGACGCCGGTCTGTCGGCGCTTCGGGCTCGCCGCCCTCGGCGACCTGATCGGTGCCCTGAAGATCGGCCAGGATAGCGCCATCGAGCGCGCCGTGGTCGAGGCCATGACCACGAACGAGACCTTCTTCTTCCGCGACCGCATCCCGTTCGACCTGTTCCGCGACACGATCCTGCCCGAGGCCCTGGCGCGCAACGCCAGCAAGCGCCGGCTGCGGATCTGGTGCGCGGCGGCCTCGACCGGCCAGGAGCCCTATTCCCTGGCGATGCTGCTGCAGGAGGCCGCGCCCCGGCTCGCCGGGTGGCAGGTCGAGATCGTCGCCACCGACCTGTCCACCGAGGTGATCGAGAAGGCCAAGCTCGGGCTCTACAGCCATTTCGAGGTCCAGCGCGGCCTGCCGGTGCAGTGGCTGATCAAGTACTTCACCCAGATCGGCGAGCAGTGGCAGATCGCCCAGAGCCTGCGCTCCATGGTGGATTACCGGCAGCTCAACCTGCTGCACAGCTTCGCGTCGCTCGGCCAGTTCGACGTGATCTACTGCCGCAACGTGCTGATCTACTTCGACGCGCCGACCAAGTCGGACGTGCTGGCCCGGCTCGCCGCCCAGCTCGCGCCGGGGGGCGCCCTGCTGCTCGGGGCCGCCGAGACGGTGATCGGCCTGACCGACCGGCTCAGCCCGAACCCGAAGCATCGCGGCCTCTACGGCCACGCCGAACCGGTGGTGACCCGCGGCTCCGAGATGGCAGCCCCCCTGCGCGTCGCCGCCGGCGTCTGAGCGCCCAGCACGCTGCCGGTCCGAGCCCCGTTCGGACCGGCAGCCGCTCCACATCCTGACCGGCGCCCCGTCGCCGGGCGCATCGCCCGCCTGCACGCAACGGGGTCGACCGCGACCGAGCGAGCCGGCATCACGGACCTGGCGGGACCGGCAAACGGCCGGGCGGCCAGGAGGCACGGCATGGCGGCAGGACACGGGGCGGGATTGCCCAAGGTCGCGTTCATCGGCACGGGCGGGACGATCGCGTCGCTGGGGCGCGATGCCCTCGACATCCTCGACTATTCCGCCACCGACCGGCGCCTGGAAGCGGGCGGCATCCTGGATGCGGTCCCGGAATTGTCCGCGGTCGCCACCGTGATCCCGGTGCCGTTCCGGGCGGTCCCGAGCCCGGCGATCGGCTTCGCCGAGTGGCGCGATCTCGTCCTGCTGTGCGCGCAGACCGCCGCCGCGCATCCGGACCTCGCCGGCATCGTCATCGGGCACGGCACCGCCACCCTGGAGGAGACCGCCTACGCGCTGAGCCTCACCCTGACGATCGACCTGCCGGTGGTGCTGGTCGGCTCGCAGCGGCCGATGAGCGCGCTGTCGACCGATGCCAAGCTCAATCTCGTGGCGGCGATCCGCACCGCAGCCGCGCCGGCCTCCCGCGGCCGGGGCGTGCTCGTGGTGCTCAACGACGAGATCCAGGCGGCGCGCGAGGTGACCAAGACCTCGGTGGCCCGGCTCCAGACCTTCCGCACCCCGGATTTCGGCGTGCTCGGCCAGGTCGACGGCGATCATGTCCGGTACTACCGCCGCTCCGAGCGCGCCCATGCCCCCGGCACCCCGTTCGACATCCGGACGCTGCCCGCCCTGCCGCGGGTCGACGTGTCCTACGGCTACGCCGATGCCGACGGCACGGCGGTGCGGGCGTTCCGGGCGGCCGGAGCCCGCGGCCTGGTCTCGGCTGGGCTCGCCCCGGGCATGACCCCGCCGGCCGAGGCCGATGCCCTGGAAGAGGCCGCCGCGGCCGGCATCCTGGTGGTGATGTCGACCCGGGCCGGCAGCGGCGTGGTACCCCTGACCACGCGCCTGCGCGCCCGCGGCATCCTCAGCGCCGACAACCTGACCCCGCAGAAGGCCCGGATCCTGCTCGCCCTGGCGTTGACCGTGACGTCCGAGCCCGAGGCGGTCGCGCGCGTCTTCGCCACCTACTGAGGAACGATGCCCCTGATCGATCCCGCCCGCACGTTGCTCCTGGTCATCGACGTCCAGGTCCGGCTGATGCCGGCCATCGCCGACGGCGCCGGGGTGATCGCCAACACCGGCCGCCTCTTCGCGGCGGCCAAGATGCTCGATGTGCCGTCCCTGTTCACCGAGCAGAATGCCGGCGGCCTCGGGCCGACCGTGCCGGAGCTCGCCCCGGAGCCCGGGGCGGCCTTCGCCAAGATGAGCTTCGGCGCCGCGGAAGCGCCGGGCTTCCTCGACCGGATCGGGGACCGCGACCTCGTGGTCGCCGGCTGCGAGGCGCATATCTGCGTGCTGCAGACGGTGCTCGGGCTCCTCGAGGCCGGGCGGCGCGTCTCCGTGGTGGCCGACGCGGTGGGTTCGCGCCGGCCCGAGAACCGCGACGCCGGCCTCGCCCGGATGGCGGCCCACGGGGCCGAGCTCGTCACCACCGAGATGGTGGTGTTCGAGTGGCTCGGCACCGCCCGCCACCCGCGGTTTCGCGAGGCCGTCAAGCTGATCAAATAGGCGTTCAGCGACTGTCCAGCGCCGCCCGGGTGCGGGCATCGGTGCCGATATCGTTCGGGCCTTCGAGTTCCAGAACCTCGATCAGGCGCATCCGGGCGCGGCTGACCCGGCTCTTGATCGTCCCGACCGCGACGCCGCAGATCGCGGCGGCCTCCTCGTAGGTGAAGCTCTGGGCTCCCACGAGCACCAGGGCTTCCCGCTGGGCATGGGGCAGACGGTTCAGGGCGCTCTGGAACTGCGCCATCTCCATCCGCACCTCCTGCTCGGGCAGGGAGGTCAGCTTGCCGGCCATCACGCCATCGGCATCCTCGACCTCGCGCTTGCGCTTGCGCTGCTCCGAATAGAACAGGTTGCGCAGGATCGTGAACAGCCAGGCGGTCAGGTTGGTCCCCCGGCGGAAGCTGCCGGCATTGACCCAGGCGCGCACCAGCGTGTCCTGCACGAGGTCGTCCGAGCGGTCCAGGTCGTAGGTCAGCGAGAACGCGAAGGCCCGCAGGGCCGGGATCGACCCGAGCAGGAGATCGCGCATCTCGGCATCGACCCCTTGCGTCGGCGGCCCGGACTGGTTGCCGACGGGCGCGGCTTGCAGGGTCATGGTCATTGCGGGGCCTCCGTGTCGGAGCATGCGGCGAGGTCGTCGATCAGAGTCCGGAGCCGCTCCGGGATCGGCAGGGCCAGAACATCGGCGTAGTGCAGGCGCAGGCCGCGCCCGATCCGGGTGCGATCCGCGTCGCTGATCGCCCGGCGCCCGGGTGCGACGCGCGCGGGCGCGCCGTCCGGCAGGGACGCGGCCAAAGTTGGCGCGGCCAAGGGCACGGTATCGTTCGCGGGCCTCAACCCGGCTCCGTCCGCGTCTCCTGCGAAGCGCGTCACCGCCCGCTCGTCCTTGCCCTGGGTCATGATCACGCCCCGACCAGCGGCGATGCGGCCCAAAGAGCCGGCGATCTGCCGCCCCGGTCTCACGACCGGTTCCGGCTGAGACGCGCGTCATCGCCTTCCGACGGCGCTGGTAGGCGCAGTGAATTTAATCGGTTCTGAACTTCGTATTCATCAAATCTTAATGTCTTAATTTGCGAGCTGGACGGTAATTTATTGACAAAAACGCCAGATACAATTCAGAAATACATATTTGAGCTTGGCAGTAAGTCAACGTCGCGTGATGCCGCTGAACGATTGCTGAGCGTGGCCGGCCAGATTCCCCATCGGCGCAGACCAGGACTCAGCCCGCACACGCTCGGCCGGAGCAGAACCTGACGGGTCGTCGAGGAAAGGATTGCGCGCGCGGTCCCGGCCGAAGGCCCAGGGGCGCGGGAGGTGTGGTGCCGGTGGAGAGGATCGAACTCCCGACCTTCGGTTTACAAAACCGCTGCACTACCGCTGTGCTACACCGGCCCGCGACACGCTTGCTATCAGTCGCGGTGCCGTCGCTCAAGCCGAGGCGGCCCGGGAACCGGGATCTGTCGCGCGGAATCGGCTAGCGGCCCGAGTTGCGCACCAGGGCCTTCAGGCGCTGGTCGGCTCGGTCGATGCGCTCGGCGATGCCCCGGCGGATGCATTTGTCGACCGAGTCGCCGGCGTAGAAGCCGGTCGTCTTGTCCTGGTGCCGGCAGGCCTGGATCGGCGGCCAGGCGACCACCGCGGCCACGACCAGCAGCACGACCAGGGCATCGACGACGAGCCAGCTCTTCCAGCCCAAGCGGAAGCCGCCCCGGCCGGTGGCCTGGGGCCCTCGGCGGCGGCCGCGCCGGCTTTCCGGCTCGGTGCCGAGCCGCGCCATGCGGGCGCGGAACTGGGCCTCCTCGAGGGCGTCGGGGGCGGCGCCGGAGGAGGCTGAGGGAAGGAGTCGGCTGGACATGGCGGGAACTCGCGAGGATCGGTGCGAAGCGGGACGCGGCGGGGTGTTCGCCCGCGCGCCTCAATCGATCAGGCGCTTCAGAAGGGCGAAGTTGTCCTGCATCGACAGGACGTTGCCGATCATCTCGCCGCGCGCGCAGGCGCCCGCGCCGAGGAGCCCGAGCCAGCTCGACGCGGCGGGGCGGGCGCTGCAATCGGCGAAGCTGCCGTAGAGGAAGATCGCACCGGGCAGCAGGAACAAGGCGAGCTTCACGAGCCCGAACATCCGCCCGAACAGTCTCTTGCGGGGGCGCCGCGGCTCGTCCCAGTCGTCGTCCCAATCCGCGTCGGCGGCGTCCCTGTCTCGACGGTCCATCGCGGTCTCGTGCCCGGCCTGATCGGAATTCGCCGGATGAAACTGCCACGCTTTCGTGAAGCGGTGGCTAAAGCGGATGTTTAAAGGCGGATGAAATCATCATTCGCCGGCTGTCGACGACCCAAAAGGCTCGCGTCAGGCCGCGAGCGCCCGTCTCACCGTGGCGCGCAGGTCGGCGAGCGAGAACGGCTTGGTCAGCACGTCGGTGACGATCGCATCGAGCCCGCGGGCCCGTTCCCGCTGGTCGGCGAAGCCGGTCATCAGCAGGATGGTCAGGTCCGGGAAATCGCGCTTGGCAGCGAGCGCCAGGGCGATGCCGTCCATGAGCGGCATGCGGATGTCGGTCAGCATCAGGTCGAACCCGCCATCGGCCTCGTTGAGCCGGTCCAGCCCGTCGCTGCCATCGTTGGCGGTCACGACGGCATGGCCGTCGATCTCCAGCCCCCGCTTGAGGAAGCCGCGGACGGTCTCTTCGTCATCCACGAGAAGGATGCGCGCCATGGGGTTCCGTAAACGTTCCTGATCCCGGGCCTGATTCCGAGGGCGTCCCGCCAGGATGAGACTTCAGGCCTGTTTATGGATAACAGATCACGAACGGAACCGTTGCCCTGTCAAGTCAGGCGACGGGAAAACAATCGCATCGCCGGGCGGCGCGGCGAAAATGCCGCGCCCGATCGCGGGCGCGTCAGGCCTCGTCGAACAGGTCCGGGTCGCCGCTGTCGAAATCGACCACGCCCACGAAGGGCAATTGGCGGAAGGCGTGGGCCGCATCCATTCCGTAGCCGACCACGAACACGTCCGGGCAGGTGAAGCCGACGAAATCGGCGTCGATCGTCACGGCGCGCTTGCCCGGCTTCTCCAGCAGCACCGCGGTGAGCACCCGCTTGGCGCCGCGGGCCATGAGGAGGTCCTTGGCGAACACCACGGTCCGGCCGGATTCCAGGATGTCGTCCACCAGGAGCACGTCCCGCCCGCGCACCTCGCTCTGCACGTCGCGCAGGATCTCGACCTGTCCGGTGGAGACGGTGCCGGTGCGGTAGCTCGACAGGTGCACGAACTCCACCTGCGGCGACAGCCCGACCCGGTGCAGCGCCCGCAGCAGGTCGGCGGCGAACATGAAGCTGCCCTTGAGCACCGCGACGACCAGGAGGTTCTCCGGGTTCGCCGACAGGATCTCCTGCGCCAGCTCGGTGTTGCGCTTGGCGATCGCCGCCTCGTCGAACAGGGGGCGGACGCGCCGCTCGGGGATACTCATCTGACGGGTCCCGGAGGTTTCTTTTTGTGCGGGCTCACCGCCGCGATCGAGACCGACCTTAACGCCCAGGACCCGCCGGGGGAACTCCGGATCAAGCCGGCGGCCTACCGTCAGCCGTTGTCGCCGCGGATCGCCGCGATCACCGCCTCCGTGACCGCGCGGGTCGTGGCCGTGCCGCCGAGATCGGGGGTGTGCAGGGCGGGATCGGCGGTGACGCGCTCGACCGCGCGCATCAGCCGGTCGGCGGCGGGTTGTTCCCCGAGATGCTCCAGCATCTGGCAGGCGGTCCAGAACGTGCCGACCGGGTTGGCGATGCCCTTGCCGGTGATGTCGAAGGCCGAGCCGTGGATCGGCTCGAACATCGAGGGAAACCGGCGCTCCGGGTTGATGTTGGCGGTGGGCGCGATGCCGAGCGACCCGGCCAGCGCCGCCGCGAGGTCCGACAGGATGTCGGCGTGCAGGTTGGTCGCCACGATCGTGTCGAGGGTTTCGGGTTTGCCCACCATCCGCATGGTCATGGCGTCGACCAGCATCTTGTCCCAGGTCACGTCGGGGAAATCTTGGGCGACGTACGCCGCAATCTCGTCCCACATCACCATGGCGTGGCGTTGGGCGTTCGACTTGGTCACCACGGTGAGCCGCTTGCGCGGCCGCGACCGGGCCAGCGCGAACGCGTAGCGGATGATGCGCTCGACGCCCGAGCGGGTCATCATCGAGACGTCGGTGGCGACCTCGTTGGCATGGCCCTGGTGCACCCGGCCGCCGACGCCGGCATACTCGCCCTCGGAATTCTCGCGCACGATCACCCAGTCGAGCTCGGGCCCGGTGACGTGGCGCAGGGGACTGGTGATGCCGGGCAGGATCCGGGTCGGCCGGACATTGGCATATTGGTCGAAGGGCTGGCAGATCGCGAGCCGCAGGCCCCAGAGGGTGATGTGGTCGGGCACGTCCGGCGCGCCGACAGCCCCGAAGAAGATCGCGTCGTGATCCTTGATCCGCGCCAGCCCGTCCGCGGGCATCATCACGCCGTGGGCCTTGTAGTAGTCCGAGCCCCAGTCGAAATGGTCGAAGGCGAAGCGGAAGCTTCCGTCGCGCTCGGCGAGGGCGTCGAGCACTTCGATGCCGGCGGCGATGACCTCCCGGCCGATCCCGTCCCCCGGGATGGCGGCGATGCGGTACTGCTTCATGGCGTAGCCTCCGTTTCTTGGGCCGCACGCCCGTCGAGGGGCGCCAGCGTCCCGGCAGGATGGCACAGGGCCGGTGCTATGCCGACACCGGTCCGTGGCCTGCGGTTCCGCGGCAGGGGGCCGCGCGCCGTACAGCCATCCGGACATGCAAAAGGGGTCGGCGATCCGCCAACCCCTTGCGCAGTCGTCCTGAATGGATGGTACCACCGCCCCGGCTCGAACGGGGGACCCCCAGATCCACAATCTGGTGCTCTAACCAACTGAGCTACGGCGGCACTGGCGGGCGGTGTATCGTGGGCCGCGGCAGTTTTCAAGGCGATCCGTGCAGCTTGATGGGGCGTCGGTGGACGCAGGCCGGATTCGCTCCATAAGGAGGGGCCGAAACCATGCGGCGCCGGCCGAGGCGGATCGGGGGTGAGGGGCGGAATGTGAGCGCGCGACAGCCGGCGCCAGCCGCGACCGGGACCCCGGATTCGGTCCAGGCCTCCGAGACGGCGGCGGAGAACAGGCCGGCTCGGAAATCCGCCCGGCCAAGCGCTCGCCCCCGCGGGCGCTGGACCCGCTCCCGGATCCTCCTGGCGCCCGGGCGGCTGCGCAGCCTCGTCCGGCGCAGCGAGGGCGGCCTCGTCCTGCTGGCGACTGTGGTGGGTTGCATCAGCGGGCTGGCGGTCTCGGCCATGACCTGGGTGACGCAGGCCCTACGGGAGGCGCTCTACCACCTCCCGGCGGGGACGCGGCTCAGCGCCGCCGACGCCGTGGCGCCGCCGCTCCTGCTGATCGGCCCCTGTTTGGGCGGGGTGCTCCTCGGGCTGCTGATCGTTGCGGCGAACTATATCCGCGGCCCGCGCAAGCGTCCGGCCATCGACCCGATCGAGGCGAACGCCCTGCATGGCGGCCGGATGTCCCTGCGGGACAGCCTCTACCTCGCCCTCCAGAACGTGATCTCCAACGGCTCCGGCGCCTCGGTGGGGTTGGAAGCCGGCTACACGCAGCTCGCCTCCGGCCTCGCCTCGCGGCTCGGGATCGCCTTCGAGGTGCGCCGGGGCGACCTGCGGACCCTGGTCGGGTGCGGAGCGGCCGGCGCCATCGCGGCGGGGTTCGGGGCACCGCTGGCCGGGGCGTTCTACGCGTTCGAGCTGATCATCGGCACCTACACGATCGCCACCCTGGCGCCGGTGGTCATCGCGGCTTTGTGCGGCAACCTGGTCTCCCGGGCGCTGATCCACACGCAGCCGCTGGTCGATCTCGGCGACATGCAGGCGGTCACGACCTCGCACATCACCAGCCTGGAGATCCTGCCGAGCCTCGCCCTCGGGTTGATCTGCGCGCTGCTCGGCATCCTGATCATGCGCGGCGTCACCCTGGTCGAGCGGCTGGTCCAGGCCTCCGGGCTGCCGCGGGCGGCCGGGCCCGCCTTCGGGGGGCTGTGCGTCGGCGCGCTGGCGCTCATCGCGACGCCGCAGGTGCTCTCGGGCGGCCACGGTGCCCTGCACATGCACTTCGCCGCCGAGGGGCAGGGCCACGGGGCCGCGGTCCTGGCCGGGCTGTTCGCCGCCAAGGCGACGGCCACGGCGATCTCGATCGGCTCCGGGTTCCGCGGCGGCCTGTTCTTCGCCTCGCTGTTCCTCGGGGCGATCGCCGGCAAGCTGTTCGCCACCCTGGCTCCGGATATTTTGCCGGCGATGGCGGGCTTCGGCCTCACGCCGCTGGCCTACGCGGTGATCGGCATGAGCGCGCTCGCCGTGGCGATCATCGGCGGCCCGCTGACCATGACGTTCCTGGCGCTGGAGATCACCGGCAGCCTGCCGATCACCGGACTCGTGCTGGCGGCGGTGATCGCCTCCTCGCTGACCGTGCGAAAGATCTTCGGCTACTCCTTCGCCACCTGGCGCTTCCACCTGCGCGGCGAGAGCATCCGCAGCCCGCACGATGTCGGCTGGATCCGCTCGCTCACCGTGGGCCGGCTGATGCGCCGGGACGTCCCCACCGCGGCTTTGGACACGCCGCTGCCGACCTTCCTGCGCGCCCATCCGCTCGGCTCGCCCTCCCGGGTGATCGCCGTGGATGGCCAGGGCCGCTATGCCGGGATCGTCAACGTCCCCGAGGCGCATGCCGCCGCCCAGGACGCCGTGGACGGCGCGACGCCGGTGCTGGCCGATCTCCTGCACCACACCGACCTGTTCCTGACGCCCGAGATGAACGCCAAGGACGCGGCCGCAACCTTCGACCGCAGCGAGAGCGAGGCGCTCGCGGTGGTCCAGAGCGCCGCGAGCCGCCAGGTCCTGGGCCTGCTCACCGAGAGCCACACGCTCAAGCGCTACAGCGAGGAGCTGGATCGCCAGCGCCGGGCCATGGCGGGCGAATCGACCTGATTGTTAGTCGGGGGTGTTGACCGCGTCGGCGCGTGCAACACCCTGGCACCGGACAACCCAGGGCCGGCAGGCGGCCCGTGACGCGACACCCGTGAGGATCCATGGCCGGTCAAGACAGCAGCCCGCAGCGCCGCTACCGCATCGCGGTGATCCCGGGCGATGGCATCGGCAAGGAGGTGGTGCCCGAGGGCGTGCGCGTGCTCGAGCAGGCGGCCAAGCGGCACGGCTTCGCGCTCCAGCTCGACTGGTTCGATTTCGCGAGCTGCGACTATTACGAGCAGCACGGCCGGATGATGCCGGAGGACTGGAAGCCGCAGATCGAAAAACACGACGCGATCTATTTCGGCGCCGTCGGCATGCCGGAGCGCGTGCCTGACCACATCTCCCTGTGGGGCTCGCTGATCCTGTTCCGGCGCGAGTTCGATCAATACGCCAACCTGCGCCCGGTGCGCCTGATGCCCGGGGTGAAGTGCCCGCTCGCCGACCGCAAGCCCGGCGATATCGACTTCTGGGTGGTCCGGGAGAACACCGAGGGCGAGTACTCGAATGCCGGCGGCCGGATGTTCGCCGGCACCGACCGGGAATTCGCCCTGCAGGAGACGATCATGACCCGCCACGGGGTCGACCGGATCCTGAAATTCGCCTTCGAGTTGGCCCAGACCCGACCGAAGAAGCACCTGACCTCGGCCACCAAGTCGAACGGCATCTCGATCACGATGCCGTACTGGGACGAGCGCGTGAAGGCGGTGGCCGAGGGCTACCCGGACGTGCGGTGGGACCAGTACCACATCGACATCCTGACCGCGCATTTCGTGCTCAACCCGGACCGGTTCGACGTTGTGGTCGCCTCGAACCTGTTCGGCGACATCCTGTCGGATCTGGGGCCCGCCTGCACGGGCACGATCGGCATCGCGCCGTCCGGCAACATCAACCCGGAGCGGGTGCACCCGTCCGTGTTCGAGCCGGTCCACGGCTCGGCCCCCGACATCGCCGGCCAGGGCATCGCCAACCCGATCGGCCAGATCTGGTCGGGCGCGATGATGCTGGAGCATCTCGGCGAGCACGAGGCCGCCCGGGAGATCGTCAGCGGGATCGAGCGGGTGCTGTCCGAGCGGACGCTGCGCACGCGCGACCTCGGCGGTAATGCCGACACGCAGGCGTGTGGGAAGGCGGTGGCGGAGGCTCTGGGCTGAGGATCAGCCGAGAGAGGGCGCAGAGCCGAGAGTCTTGAGGGCTTTCAGGCTCTCGATCTGCTCCTCCTGCGGTGCCGCTTCGCGCAGGAACGGCGCGAGGTAGGCATCGAGATGGCCGTCGCCGGGCAGGTGTATCTCCTTGGTCAGGGCCATCAGGAAGGCGGCCTTGTCGGCCTCCTGCCACGCGAGGGAGATACCGGCTCGGTTCGCCAGGACCGTGTGCACGACCATGATGGTGCGCCCGTTCCCGTCCAGGAACGGATGCGCATGCGCCAGCGAGCCCAGCACCGCGCCGGGCTTTGCCCGCATGAAGGTGGAATCGTTGCCCTGCTCAAGGGCGTGTTCGGCGGCTCCGCGGATATCCCGTGGGAAGGCAAACATCCGGTCGTAGCCGCCACGGCTGATGTGGGCACCGGGCGCCGTCTCCAAGCGGTCGCGCCCGGCCCAGGGATAAACGGGACTGAACAGGGTCTCGTGCGTGCGGAGGATGTCGGCGTAGGTCAGCGGAACGCGATCCGAGAGCTCAGCGACGGCCTTGCCGACTTTCGTCAGAAATGCCCTGTGCTCCAGCTGCTTGACGCGAGCGATGTCTTTCAGGCCCGCGACGTTGCGGAGGTAGCCGCGTTCCTCGAAGTCGCCGAAGACATCGAACATCACATTTCGGGGCCGTCCCGCTCAGCGAGATAACGGGCGTGAAGCCTGGTGTTCTCGATCTCGGGCATGACTTCGGCGCGGCCCAGCGCGACGAGGAGCCACTCGGTCTCGTCCAGCTGGATGTCGTCGCCTGCCACGCGGGAGACCGTCTCGGCCCAGTCGTCGAGGCGCCCCCGCTCGTAGCGGATGGCGTGCTGGCGGGCGAGGTCGTGGATTATGTCCCTGGCCGTCATCGGCGCGGCATCGGCCAGGGGACGGACGGCAACCTGTGCAGTCATGGCGAGGTCCTTCCCCAGAACCATAGCGCATTCCGCGCTCGTCCGCACCAAGTCGGGTTCAGCGGTTGGGTTCGTACCGCCGCCGTTACTGCGAGCGGCCGTAATCCTCCGGCCCCATCACCCGTAGCGAGCCGATCACCTCCGCGGCGTTGTCAATCGCATCGGCAACGCTTCTGTCCCTTGGCGGAGATCCGCGCTCCGCCGCCTCAGGATGAGGGGATTGGGTTGGACGATCGTCGCGTTCAAAACAATCAGCGCGGGCGGCGGCGGACGCTCACCACGTTGCTCGCTTGCTCGACCTGGCCGGAGGAGGCCGGCAGGGTGGCGAGCGCGGTCTTGACGATGGTGGCGGCGTCCAGCCCAGCCTCGGCGTACATCTTCTCCGGGCTGTCGTGGTCCTGGTACAGATCCGGCAGCGTCAGCGTCCGCACACGCACCCGGCCCGCATCCAGCGCGCCCCGCTCCGACAGCAGGTGCAGCACCATCGCCCCGAACCCGCCGCGCGAGCCCTCCTCGATGGTGATCAGCACCTCGTGGCTCTGCGCTAGATCGAGGATCAGCGCCTCGTCCAACGGCTTGGCGAAGCGCGCATCCGCCACGCTCACCGCCACGCCCTGATCCGACAGCGCATCCGCCGCCTTCAGGGCCTCGGACAGGCGCGTGCCGAGCGACAGGATCGCCACCCGGGCCTCCGGGTCCTGGCGGACCATCCGGCCCTTGCCGATCGGAAGCACGTCGCCCCGCTCCGGCAGCTCGACGCCGACGCCCTCGCCGCGCGGGTAGCGCAGCGCGATTGGGCCGCTGTCATGGGCGTGCGCGGTCGCCACCATGTGCACCAGCTCGGCCTCGTCGGAGGCCGCCATCACGGTCATGTTCGGCAGGCAGCACAGATACGCCAGGTCGAACGCGCCGGCATGCGTCGCGCCGTCGGCGCCGACCAGCCCGGCCCGGTCCAGGCAGAACCGCACGGGCAGGTTCTGCAACGCCACGTCGTGCACGACCTGATCGTAGGCCCGCTGCAGGAAGGTCGAGTAGATCGCCACGAACGGCCGGTAGCCCTCGGTGGCCAGGCCGCCGGCGAACGTCACCGCGTGCTGCTCGGCGATGCCGACGTCGAAGGTCTTGTCGGGGTGGGCTTTCCCAAAGAGATCGATGCCGGTGCCGCCGGGCATCGCCGCGGTGATCGCCACGACCCTATCGTCGGCATCGGCCGCCTTGATCAGGCTCTCGCCGAACACCCGGGTATAGGCCGGGGCGTTCGGCTTGGCCTTGGCCTGGACGCCTGAGACCACGTCGAACTTGACCACGCCGTGATAGCGGTCGGCCGAGGCCTCGGCCGGGGCCTCGCCATGTAGGCCGAACCGGCGCGCAAGGCCAGGGAAGGCCCGGCAAGAGACGGGGATGCTATCCGCGACGCAGGATCGCCGCCGCGTCCGACAGCCCGCGACGGATCCGCGCCGGTACCTCCGGCGCGGTGCAGAC
>NZ_JAKSYK010000099.1:0-10018 GCF_022829425.1 Methylobacterium sp. J-072
GTCGGGAAAACGATCGTTTTTCGTACACAACTGATCGCGCTACCTACCGTTGCATTCCAATAGGGCTCGCTGACTAGAACTATCCCGCTGGAACGTGGCCGTTCCAATAGGGCAAGATCCTTGGAACGCTGCCGTTGGAACTTGGCCGCTTGTTATCGGCTCGAGCGATTGAGGCCGCGTTCACCCCTTTGGTAGGATGTTTGCGGTATGCAGCTTGCCGATCGGAAACGACCATGCCGTCAGCGAAGGGTTTAAAATCGAGTGATCCGAGGCCCATGAAGCCTCGGTACTGGATAGCCTACTTCGACGCGCTCGCCACAGGGCCGCTGCTAGCCAAACCGCACACGGCGCGCCGCCGGGCCGGCGAAATGGCACGGATCTGCCCCTATGCCGATGTCGCCTCTGCGGGCTTGGCGAAGGTGAGGACCGCACTCAAGACGCGCGGCTCGTCGACTCCTCCGTTCTAGCGCTGCCTTCACATAGAACGGCGTTCTGAGACCGTGCGTGTCGCCCGGGTTCGAGAAGCTGCTCCAACCTCGTAGCGGTCGCGCAAGATTTTGGATCTTTCGAGAGCACACCGCCGCTAACGCGACGTTAACCACATCGGTTGTGCACTGCGAGGTGTCCAGAGGGACTAGCGATGCGCCACATCCACGTCGTGCCCGGTCTGCGCCTGCGGTTTGCTGGCCGCGACGAGACCTTCGACGAAGGTGTTGAAATCGGTCTCCTCGCGGCTCAACTGGCATCGGGCGTAGCCGAGTTCACGATGACCTTGGCCGCCAGTACACTGGACCAAGCGCGTATGCTGGCGACGAATATGGGCTACCGCCTCCACGTCACGACGATGGATGAAGGCACGCTCGAAGTGATGTTCCTCACTGGAAGCCGCCGGCCCAAACTGCAACTTGTGCGCAACAAATCCTCGCACGCTCATAGGTGTAGTTCCTCGGCCTGAGATCTGCTCGGCGAGTGCATCCGAGGCGATTGACTAGATCAGGACCGACAAAACGCGGCGGTCTGGGCTTTTCCTCGCATTCGAGCGTTGGCGCTTCGGATGGAGATACCCCGATGGTCGATGAGGCGCGCCACATACAGATGCGGCAGATCGTGGCCGGCCTGTCCGAGGGCGTGATCCTGATCGAGCCGGATCAGACCATCGCTTACGCCAACGATGCCGCCGTGATGATGCACGGCATTACCGATGTCGACGATCTCGGCGCCACCGTGTCCGAGTACCGTGCGAACTTCACGCTGCACTACCGCAATCATCGGGAGATTGGCCCGCTGCAGCATCCCCTCGACCGGGTGCTTTCAGGCGAGGTGTTCCGCGACGTCGTGGTCGAGCTGGTCCCAACCCGGGATCCAACACACAGGTGGATGCACCGTATCCGCAGCCTGGTGACCACCGATGCGGCCGGCACGCCGAGTGGCCTCGCCCTGGTGATGCAGGACGTGAGCGAACGCTATCAGGCCGAGGCCCGGTTCGAGCGGATGTTCAACGCCAACCCGGCCCCGGCGATCATCTGCCGGATCGCCGACCTGCGCTTCGTGCGGGTCAACCACGGTTTCCTCGACCTCACCGGGTACCATCGCGACGACGTGCTCGGCCGGACCTTCTGCGAGATCGACCTGCTGCGCGAGGCCGAGCGGCGCGAGATGGCGATCCATCGCCTGCACCAGGGCTGCACCATCCCACAGATGGAGGCTCAGCTCGCCACGCCGTGCGGCCGCGGCCGGTACGTGATCGTGGCCGGGCACGCCATCGAGATGCCAGGCTCGGGCGGCATCGAGCCATGCATGCTGTTCACTTTCGCCGACCTGGAGGATCGCCGGAAGGCCGAGATGGCCCTGCGCCACAGCGAAGAGCGCTTCGCCAAGGCGTTCGACCTCTCGCCGGTGCCGTGCGCGCTGATGAGCGCGGACGGGCTGGCGATCACCAGCGTCAACCAAGCTTTCGTCGCCACCTACGGTCATGCCCCCGAGGCTGCGGACGGCCGCTCGCTCGCTGACCTGTCGCTCTGGGTCGACCGCGCCGAGCAGCGCAAGTTCTCCCGAGATTTGAGACGGCTCGGCAGCGTGCGCGGCTTCGAGGCCGTGCTGCAGGATGCGGCAGGCGCCGAGATCGACTGCCTCGTCTCCGCGGAGCGGGTGAGCATCAACGACGAGGCCTGCGTGCTGTGCGTGCTGCAGGACATCACCGCCCGCAAGCGCTCGGAGCGCGAACTGATCACCGCCATCGAGGCGGTGATGGCGGACGCGTCGTGGTTCAGCCACGGGGTGATCGATAAGCTGGCGACCCTGCGCCACCCGACACGCTCCGGTCGGACGTCGCCCGGGGTCGAGAACCTGACGATCCGCGAGCAGGACATGCTCACGCGGATCTGCCAGGGCGCCACCGACCGGGAGATCGGCGCCGAGCTGAAGCTGTCGCCGAACACGGTGCGCAACCATGTCTCAGGGCTGTACCGCAAGCTCGGGGTCAACCGCCGCAGCGCGGTGGTGGTGTGGGCGCAGGAGCGCGGCATCGGGCCGAACACGCGTCACCGGCGCTGAGACCGACGAAAACCGTGACAGAACTACTAAGCCGACTTGGTACAAATGTACTTTATGTAATTCGTCGGAACTTCTACTAAATCGCCTGATTACACGGTGGTAGCTCTGCTCATACGAGCATCTCGGAAGATCATCCCGGCGGGTTGATGTGAGGAGATCCGTGTGGCCGGGCGTCGGAAGGTGCTCTCGCCCGACCATATCCGGGCGCTGATCAAGGAAGCCATCGGCTTCATCGAGGGCGACCGTGCGATCCAGGCGGAAGCCGCCGCCGAGATCGCCGCCATCGAAGCCGCCTACGCGTCGTCGAACCCCGAGCCAGGACCCAAGCGCTCGACCCGCTCATGATGCTGGAGCGCGAGCTGACACATGGCCGGCAACCAGTTCGGTCAGCCCAGTGTCGCGGGCCTGAACTTCTGCAGACCTGCTCGTCCCCGTCGTCGGCGCGGTGGTCGGGCTGCGGCTCGACCACGCCCTGATCGGCCGCTGCCGGGTGCTCTGAACCCAGCCAAACCCGCTTCCGCCGCTCCCGGCCGAAGATCGAACCAAACTGACCTGAGAGTACCAAGCATGGCGCTGACACCCGACACCACCCGTCCGGCCTACGACCGCGACCTCCCCACCGCCAGTGCGGTCTCCCCTGCGGAGGACATGCGCACGATGGCGCTGCACTCCGTGTCTTGGGGCGCAGTGTTCGCCGGCGCGGTGATCGCGCTGGTCGCCCAGGTCATCCTGAACATGATCGGGCTCGGGATCGGGCTCTCGACCGTCGACCCGGCTGGCAACGGCACCCCGACCGCCGGGTCGCTCTCGTCCGGCGCCGGGATCTGGTTCGTGATCTCCGGCATCCTCGCCTCCACCGCCGGCGGCTGGCTCGCCGGGCGCCTCTCGGGCAAGTCGGCCAGCACCACCACCGCCTATCACGGGCTGATCGCCTGGGCGGTTTCGACCCTGGTCGTCGTCTACCTGTTGTCCTCGGCGGTCGGCGGCGTCGTCAGCGGCGCGTCGAGCGCGGTGTCGAGCACGCTCGGCGGCGCCGGCAACTTGATCGGCGGTTCGGTGAAGACCGCCGCGCAGGCCGCGGCCCCGTCGCTGCCGGGTATGGACAACCCGTTCTCCAACATCGAGAGCCAGGTTCGCAATGGCACCGGCAACGACCCCGAGGCCCTGAAGAACGCCGCCGTCAGCGCCATGCGCGCCGCGGTGACCGGTGACGCAGCCCAGCAGAAGGACGCCCAGGAGAAGGCGGCCCAGGCGTTGGCCAAGGCCCAGGGCATCCCGGTCGATCAGGCCCGGACCCAGGTTGCGCAGTACGTGCAGCAGTTCAATGACACCGTCGCGAAGACCAAGGAGCAGGCCAAGCAGGCGGCCGATGCCGCCGCCCGCGCCGGCTCACAGGGTGCGCTCTACGGCGCCCTAGCGCTGATCCTCGGCGCACTGGCCGCCTTCTTCGCGGGCCGCGGTGCGGCGGTCGATCCGGTGGTGAGCCACACCGGCGTCACCGCCACGACCCAGCGCCGGGTCTGACCATGAGCGATCCCGCCGCCAGCCAGCCGAAGCTCTCACGGACGCAAAGCGTAGAGACGGCGGAGGTCACTGTGGGCGAGGAGGTGGTCCTCCCGCTGATCGAGGAGACCGCTCGCATCGACAAGCAGGCGGTGGAGACCGGGCGGGTGCGGGTCTCGACCCGGACGGAGACCGTCGATCAGGTCCTGCGCGAGAGCCTGCGCAGCCAAACGGTCGAGGTCAACCGGGTGCCGGTCAACCGGACGCTGTCCAAGGGCGAGGTGCCCCCGGTGATCCGCGAGGAGAACGGGGTGACCGTCATTCCCGTCCTCGAAGAGATCCTCGTCGTCGAGAAGCGCCTCGTCCTGAAGGAAGAAGTGCACGTCCGCCGAAGCTCCGCGGATGAGGACGTCGAGGTCCCGGTGACGCTGCGTAAGCAGCGCGCCGTGGTCGAACGCGTGAGCCCGGACGGCCACGCCAGCGAACAGATCGATCCCCCTTCCACCCAGGAGACAACACCATGACGCAGACGATCACCGCGCTGTTCGATCGCCCGGCCGAGGCGCAAGCCGCTCAGGCCAAGCTTGTCGCCGCCGGCATCCCGCAATCGGCGATCAAGCTGGTGCAAGGTGCCCAGACGGCGCGCACGAGCGGCTCATACGACTACCACAAGGACGAGGGCGGCTTCTGGGGCTCGCTCAAGGACTTCTTCATGCCCGAGGAGGATCGCTACGCCTACAGCGAGGGCCTGAGCCGCGGTGGCACGCTGCTGACCGCGAGCGTCGAGCCGGCGCAGACCGAGACGGCCTACGATGTCCTGGAGCAGCACGGCTCGGTCGACCTCGACCAGCGTGAGAGCGCGTGGCGCAAGGAAGGCTGGAGCGGGTACTCGGCGACGGGCGGCACGACGACGGCCAGCTCGACCACGGGCACGACAGCAACCGCAACGGCGGCTACAGGCGCCGCGGCCCTGAAGGGTGCCGGGACGACCACGGGCGAGACCGACTACATCCCGATCGTTGAGGAGCGGCTCAACGTCGGCAAGCGCGTGGCCGAGAGCGGCCGGGTGCGAGTTCGCTCCTTCGTCGTCGAGAAGCCGGTTGAGGAGCAGGTCACCCTGCGCGACGAGACCGTGCACGTCGACCGGCGCGCGGTCGACCGGCCGGTGACGGCGGCCGACGAGGCCTTGTTCGCGAGCAAGACCATCGAGGCGACCGAGATGCGTGAGCAGGCGGTGGTGTCGAAGGAGGCCCGCGTGGTCGAGGAGGTCGGCATCCGCAAGGACGCGGGTCAGCGCACCGAGACCATCACCGACAAGGTGCGGCATACGGAGGTCGAGGTCGAGGACGAGCGCGGCAACGTCAGCCGCACCGGCACGTCCGGCACCACGACGACCGGTACCACGCCGGGTACGCGCAAGCCGGTCTGACCCACCTGAGCGCGCTGCCCGGAGCCTCGGTGCGTCGGGCAGCGCACCCTGCCGATATCAGACGTCGGATCGGCCGTCCCTCTAACTACCACCAGACAAACAGGCCCTGTCATGTCCCTGAACCGCTCGATCCTCATCGTGTTGCCGTTGCTCGCAGCAGCGCCCGCACTGGCGCAGACGACCGTCACCGGGCAGCCGGCGACGAGTGGTGCTTCCAGCGCGACGTCCGGCGGCCAGAACGCCGTGACGCGGCCGAACACCGATCACAGCCACGACGGCAAGGCAGCCGCCACCGGCACGGGGGCGAACGTCAAGTTGGAGCGGGGCGCCAACAGCTTCACTGAGGGTGAGGTCCGCCGGCGGCTTGAGCGAGCCGGCTACCACGAGGTCAAGGGCCTGAAGAAGGATGGCGACGGCATCTGGCACGCCAGCGCGACGGTGGACGGCAAAGCTGCCAGCGTCGGCCTCGACTTCAAGGGGAACGTCGCGGTCCAGTAGCCGGTCCCCTCGCTCGATCTGTCCCACCCGAATATCTCGGAGTCATCCCATGCCAGCACAGACCCTCTCGGCCCTGTACGACCGCTACGACGACGCTGCGGCGGCTGTGACGAAGTTGGAGGCGGCCGGCGTGCCCCACTCCGATATCAGCCTCGTCAGCAACAAGGCGGATACCGGCAATGCCGGAACGGGCGACACGGCAGACCATGCTGCCACCGGCGCGGGGACGGGCGCGACGCTCGGCACGATCCTAGGCGGTGGCGCGGGCCTCCTCGCCGGCCTCGGGCTGATGGCCATCCCAGGCGTTGGTCCGGTCGTGGCCGCCGGTTGGCTCGTGGCGACGCTGACCGGTGCGGGCATCGGTGCCGCAGCGGGCGGTTTGACCGGTTCGTTGACCGGCGCCGGTGTGACTGAGACCGACGCGCATGCCTACGCCGAGGGTGTGCGCCGCGGCGGCTCGCTGCTGACCGTGAGGGCGGATGAAGCTCACGCCGGCGTGGCCACGCGCATCCTGGAGGAGCACGGTGCCGTCGATCTCGACGCGCGTGCGCAGGGTTGGGAGAGCGAGGGCTGGAGCAGCAAGACTGCCGACGAGGCCCCAAGGGACACATCGACCTTGATCGGCTCGGACGCGGCCGCCGGCTCGGTGGTGCGCGAGAACGATGCGGTGAGCGCTCCCATGGCCGGTACGGACACGTCGATGTCGGGTGCCCGCAGGGTGCGTGTCTACAACCACCCAGTCTGATCCTCGGCATCCATCCTTGGATCCGGCCTCATCGTTGACCCATACGATCATCCCGGCCTGAGGGCCGCTCCCGGAGCACCACCCATGGGCCTACTCGACAGCATCATCGGCAGCGTGGTCGGCGGTAACGCCGGTCAGCAACAGGGCGGCAGCGCTAACCCCCTCGTCGGCGTCCTGATGAGCCTTCTGGCCGCGCGGGCCGGAGGCGGCGGCCTCGGCGGCATGTTGGGTAACGCGGGCGGCGGCATGGTTGGCGCCGGTCAGGGCGGTCTCGGCGGTCTGCTCGGCGGCGGCGGGGCCAGTGGGCTCGGTGCCCTCGTGGAACAGTTCACCCAGGCTGGCCACAGCGGGGCGATCAACTCGTGGATCGGCCAAGGTCAGAACCAACCGATCGCGCCGCATGACCTCGGCGACGCGCTCGGTCCCGAGACGGTAGGCCAGCTCTCGCAGCAGACCGGTATGGGCAGCTCCGACCTGCTGTCGCAACTCTCGCAGTTGCTGCCCGGCGTGGTCGACCAGCTTACCCCGCAGGGTCGTATGCCGACCGAGCAGGAGCACGCGCATTGGTAACGTTCTTCGCGACCGATCACGCCGCCGTTTTATGAGATCACCCTTTGTCAGTTGCAGCAGGGCATATGTTCTGCGGTGCTCGACAGCCTGTCGTGGCAGACCGACCTGTCGCATGGCGACTTACTTTTCCGGCTCCCACAGGAGCTTCCCTCAGTGGTGAACCGCTACGCCCCTGATGGCAGGTTTCCCGTGCGCTGACGCGGTGAGCCTGAGGACTTTCCGCACGCCGGTCGAGGACGACCTCACCCGGACGCGCCGGTCGATATGACCGCAACGAGCACCGTTATGGTGCCGAACGAGGAACACAGCCATGGCCCAGAACGCACACCACGAGGCGGCCAAGCATCACGAGGCAGCCGCCAAGTCGCACAAGACGGCCGCCGAGCACCACGAGAAGGGCGACGCCAAGGCGGCCGGCAAGCACTCCGAGGAGGCCCACGGCCATTCGGCGAAGGCGCACGAGAGTTCGACTAAGGCTCACGGCAAGAGCACCGGCAAGCACTGATCGACTCTCGTAGAACCAGCCGGGTCCGCGATGCATGTGGGCCCGGCTGCCAATTCAGGAGGGACACCATGGACGAGAACCGCATCACCGGCGCCGCGAAGGAACTCGGCGGCAAGGTTCATGGCACGGTCGGCGACGCGATTGGCGACCGCGAGACCCAGGGCAAGGGCAAGATGACCGAACTGAAGGGTTCGACCGAGAACCTCGTCGGACAGGCCAAGGACGCGGTGCGCGACGTGGCCGACCAAGCGAACGATCTCGCCGGTGAGGCGATCAAGAAGGGGCGCGAGCGCTTCCCTGAGGCCGAGCATGCGTATCGACAGGGCGGTGAGGCGCTCAGCCAATATGCGAAAGAGTCGCCGCTCATAGTCGTCGCGATGGCGGGCGCGCTCGGTTACCTTCTTGCACTGTTCATCCACGGCCGGAAGTGAAGGCCGCTTCCGTGTGGATTATGCCGCTCGATGCGATCCGAGGCCATCCATGATCGCTGGTGCCAGGGACCTCGAACGCGACGTCGAGGCGAGCCGCGCCCGGCTCGACGGGACCCTCGATCGGTTGCAAGCGCGGTTGAACACGTCCTCCATCGTGGAGGAATTTGTCAGTACCGCACGCCGGAGCGAGGCCGGGGTCGCGCTCTACGATGGTGCCCTGCATGCGGTCCGGCACAACCCGCTCTCCGTCCTTCTAATCGCTGGAGGCGTGATGCTGTTGTTGCGGCAGGTGACCAAGCCATCCGTCCGTGTCTATCGCGCCGAGCGCGATCCGGACATGCGGACGCCGCTGCAGCCGTCCGTTCAGGCCTCCTTGGACGTGCCGAGGCGATATTCGGCTGGGGCGGGCAGCACACCGTAGTGAGGCGCCCCCACGATCGGGCTGCGGGACGACGCCTCGCCCAACCTGTCGACGGACTCGAGTGAATGAGCGCTGAGGGCATCCTCGTCGGCATCTACGGCTTGGAGAACAAGCCTCCGCTCGACGAGAAACGGCGCTGGTGGAAGGCTGCTATCGTAGAGGGACTGCAGAGAAACTGCGGACATGACGGCGGCGGGTTCCCATTCGAGTTCGTGTACTGGGCGGACCTGCGTTACGATCAGCCGCTCCTCGGCGACGCCAACGATGAGCCCTACCAGCCCGACGGCGGCTCCGAGCCGTTCCCACGCCATCGGCCGGACGCTGATGCGACTTTGAATGATGGCGTCGTCAGCAAAGTCTACCGCGGTTTGGCCGCACTGCAGACTGCGACGGGGGCCACACCGGTCGACGACGCGATCCTCGAGCACCGCTTCGACGATCTGTGGCAGTACCATTCCGAGACGCCGTTCGCCCGGCAGGTCCGGCGCAGGCTCATCGAGGTTCTGGAGCGGCTCGCTGGTCGGCGCGTGCTGCTGGCTGCGCACTCGATGGGTTCGATCATCGCCTATGACGCCTTACGCATGCTCGAACGGGAAAATCCTTCCGTGCAGATCGAGCACCTCGTGACACTGGGCTCCCCGCTTGGCTTGGCGGAGGTAAGGGCGAAGATTGCCGAGGAGAACGGGGCGGCGCGCGTCCCGAACAACGTCAGCCGCTGGACGAACATGGCCGACAACCGTGACCTCGCCGCGGTGGCCGGCGAACTCACGGCGGTCTTCGCGCGCAATGACCGTGGTGTCAGCGTCGACGACATCGCGGTCGTGAACGCGTATCTGCGCCCGAACGGCTCGGCAAACCGCCATAAGTCTTACGGCTATCTCCGCACGCCTGAGTTTTCGGAAGTCGCCCTCGGCTTCATGATGCACTCGGACGTGCAGCATGAGCCCGGCTAAGCTGCGAAGGTCAACAAACTTCTGAGAGCAGTGATGCCGTCATAGCGTTCAATAGAGTCTGAACTAGCGGGACCGGCGGTCGCCTGAAGGCTAGTCGCTCCACTATGTGGCTGTCGGTTTTTGGAACATCTAGGTACCGACGTCATAGATCTGTATGGAACGTGGCAGTGACGCTCAGCGGTCCTGGTTCCGTGAGCTGATGTTATGCGAAGGGTCATTTAAGGGTGGCAATTAGACCTCGGCTTCATCCGAAAGCGGACGTTCCGTTGCCGACCCAACCCAGTCATGTGAGCGGTCGTCGGCACTTCCTATAAGCGGTCATTGGTCGGCCGTCCGGCAATCTTGGCTAGGGGTGGTGAACGGACCTCGGCCTTGCGCTTCAAACCATACGCCCCGCTACGCACCGGGCC
>NZ_JAKSYK010000110.1:0-41435 GCF_022829425.1 Methylobacterium sp. J-072
CGGCGTGACGTGGCTGCCTGGTTAAATTCGGTTGCAGAGAAGCATGGCCCCCACGCGGCGAATCGTGGACGCACTTGCCTCTCAGCGTTGTTTTCGTGGGCGATGCGCCAGGGGTACGCCGAGGCAAACCCTGTCGCCGCAACAGGGAAATCGATTGAGGAAACCAGCCGGACGCGGGTGCTGACGCAAGCCGAACTTCGCGATGTTTGGAACGCCTGTCGTGACGACGACCATGGGCGGATTGTCCGACTTCTTTTGCTGACAGGTCAGCGCCGAAATGAGGTTGGCGGCATGCGCTGGTCCGAAATCGACCGAGCCGAGAAGATATGGCGCCTGCCTCGCGTGCGTACCAAAAATGGTTTGCCGCACGACGTGCCGCTGTCCTCCGGGGCCATGGCAATCATTGAGGCTGTGCCGATGAAGGCTGGCCGAGATTTTCTTTTTGGCGACGCTAGCGGTCCTTTTCAGGGTTGGTCTCGCTCGAAAATGTCGCTGGACAAACGCATCAATGAATTCCGAATTTGGTTTTCCGGCGAGGGCACGCCTGGAATTCCCCCTTGGCGACTGCACGATTTACGTCGAACGCTGGTCACGCAAATGAATGAGTACCTTGGGATTTTGCCGCACGTGGTGGAGGCCGTTGTAAATCATATTACCGGACCCGCGAGAATGGGTGTGGCAGGTGTTTATAATCGAGCGACCTACGCCAGCGAAAAAAGACAGGCCTTAGAGGCATGGTCGAAATTCGTCTCAGACCAACTCAAGTAATTTTTCAGCTTTGACAATCGGCAACATGCAGACTACAACTTTAAATAGTTGCATTAATGCCTGTTGCTCGCTTATGATGCCTCCCACATCGCCCCGGCGCGATGCTTTGGAGCGCTTGAATGGTCCACACATACCTGGAAGGATTATCGCCAGAGGTTGCCGCCCAGATCGCCCTAAACCGGGTCGTGGGTGCAGCTGAGGCCGCGGCCTTTTGCAACTTCTCTCTCCCGCACTGGCGGCGCTTGTACCGCACCGGCAAGGTGCCAAAACCCGTGAAGCTAGGCGGTCGAAAGCTCGGGTGGCGCCAGGGTGCGTTAATCGACTTCAACGCGCAGCGTGCCGGCTGATAGTCGGCCAAATTACGGCTTTCATCCCGACAACGGCCGGGACGCGGGGATGAACATTCCCCCGCCGCCGTCTTTTCAGCGACCACACACGCCGACTGAGTGCAGCCCGCATGAAGGGCATTTAAGCGGCGCGCCCCCGTGCTGAACACACAGAGCGCGCGCCTGACCGCAGCCTTGGGAAAGACAAGGGAACGGCTGAGATTATGGAAAACGAGATAGACGGTCCGCGCAACACGCCGTGCGAAGAATTTGGGCGCCTGCCTGCATCATCCCCAACTTGGCTCGACCGCCGAAAGGCCAGGTCCCCCAATTGGGGCAAGCCCCGTAGCTCGCTGCACTCACCCGGTATTGAGAGTTCCCGGGTGCTGACGAAGCGCGCCCGTGCGCATGAAGTTGACGGCGTAATAGGCGCCGGCCACCCGGAAATGCCCGCAGAGGACATTATCCGTGGCCTCACCCGTCTCGCGCGGAAACCACCCCGGACATCGAAGGTGCTTGAAATAGGCGGGTTCCCCTTTGCCCTGTGCCCCCACATCCCTGCGGGCATGTGGGCTTTCCGCACGGTGGCGAACGTAAATGCATTTTCGATAGAGACCGGGGCGCTAATTATGGCGGTGCCGGGTTAGGCGCCAACTAATTCCGCATCCACCGCAAGCAACCCGTAAAGGGGCTTTGGGGGCGCCTGAGGGTGCCCCTTTTTAAATCCGGGTGGTTGCGATTTAACCCAAACATTCACTCCAGGAAAAGCACAGGCCGGTGATGCGTTTGCTCAACAACTCATTCTGCGGCGGCCTTTTCCAAACGGAAGACTTGGGCTAAGCTAAATATGTCAGCCAAAAACATTGATGCTTTCTATGCGTCAATGGACCATGATTGATGAAATCAATCGACCTAATTGGCCGACCGATTGAGCGTTCCGTGCGACGGCCCCTCCCGCACAACAGCTCTCCAAATAGATGAGTTACTGCGCGGAGGGTATTCGCATGTCAGATTACCAAGATAGATTGTCGTCAACAATTATTGCCCGGATGCGGGAGATTTCTGGCGTAAACTACGTGAAATCGCCTGACAATTTGACAGAAGATCAGCAAAATTTAGCTGCAACTATGGCTTACAAAGCTTCCGTAGAGCGCGACCGAAGGCTAGCTGGTACCAGTACCAGGGGATCTAGGTGGCCGAATTCAATGCCAAAAGAGCATGTGTATGCATGGGCGATGGACCCAACTGCTGATGTTCATGAAGATTTGCTTGAGTCAATGGTCTCTTATGGTGCCGCGGACCGCCCGAGACTTCCCGGGGTTACGCTCGCCGATGTGGAGGAACGCATTCGGTTTGTGAATGGAGTTTTGGCGGATCACCTGGAGGGGATCAAGGCGCAGAAAACGGAACGGGGGCCTGCCCGCTAAGACAAACCCCCGCCCCCAAGGCGCACAAACCACAGACTCTTGCAAAATCCATGATCGTAACCGGAAATCACCCTAATGAACGCCCATACCAAGTCAATGCCGAGTTTCGGCGCGGCCACACGTCCTTTCACCGATGCCGGCATTCCTGAGGAAGCCTTAATACCTATTGCACCCCACGATGCCGAGATTTTCGGCAAGGGCGGTTTAAACCCAAAAAACCTCGGGAAAGCCCCTGGGAAGTTCCTTCCGCACAAGCGGGCCTGGTGCGGTCTTGCGAATAACAGCGAAGGTGCCCGGTACATCCATGAGGGCGCCACCGCACAGGATGTGCGCGAGCGTGCGGACTGGCCGACCCCTAACGTGGGCGTGCTCGGGCGGCATTTCCCCGCGATCGACAGCGACGCGGCCAGTGACCACGCCCGCACGCTAGTGTGGGGTGCGCTGGAGCGGGCTTTCGGCCGTGGCGTGCTGGTGGCGGAAAGGCTTCGCGGGGAATTGCCTCGCCGGCTCTACGCCTTCGAATGCACCGACCCGGACGACCCGGATGCGCGAGTACAGAATTGGAGCCTGTATTACTGGCTTCCGACTGACCCCGAGGGCGACTTCCCGCACGGTCTCGATGTCATCGGCCAGGGCAAGCAATTCGTCGCGACCGGCATCCACCCGAGCGGAAGCCCGTACCGGTGGGACAGGGATTATGATCTGTGCGACCTGTATGGGGCCGGCGAGTTGGCCCGCACCGACAACGCCGGGATGCGCGAGTTTCGGGCCGTCCTAGTCGAGATGATTGAGGCGGCCGGCGGCCAGGTGCAAGAAGGCCGCCCAGGCGGCGGCGGTGGCGAATTGCGGGACTATTCCGCGGACGAACCTGTCATGGCCGTGGGGGCGGTTTTCCGGGGCCTGGAGAGCATCCCGAATACGCAAGCCAATTTCCCGAGCCGTGAGGACCTTGTGTCCGTCCTCGCCAAAATCCGGGCCGCGCTGGGGGTTGAGGCCGAAGCGAACCGCGATCGGGTTGAGGATTGGGCCACACGCGATGGGTGGGCCGACGCGGAGTATTTCGACAAGGCGTGGGACAGCCTCGACCGGGGCGTCCGTCAGGCAAGCCGCGACGCGCTGGAGCTATTTTTCCGTGAGCATGGCGTCTTCGAAGGCGCACGGCACGATTTCCGAGAGCCGATATCCGAAAGGAACCAGCAAAATATCGAGACCAACAAAAAAGAGGCGAAAGAGCAAAGGACGCGTGCAGAAACATACCTCGCCGAATTTGGCAAAAAGTACCTTGTCGGCCAGGTCAACCTAGCCACCAATAATCCCGTCTGTGAGATACGCCGAAAGGCAAAGCCGGAAAAGGCCGTGCGGGGGCTTGATCTATGGATGCACCGCGTCGATTGGACGGACATTTCGACAGTCGAGAAATTGCGAGCTACCGGGTGCTACCAGCCAAACGATAACGGTTTTTGGTCCATGCTCCGAGACCTGAAAAAGGTCAGCCCGAAAAGCTTTTTCAACGGGGAAACCCTGCACCCGAATTACGACCGTGGGGAAATCGTGGTCGAGATAAATCCGGACGGCACCACGACGCAAAAGCTCAACCTGCGGTATCAGTCTCAGACGATCCGCCATGCGCGTAACCAGGCTGCGGACCCTCGACAAGCCCGCGAGGACACCGAAACGATGCTGGAATTCATCCGGCGGGTTTTCGGTGAGCTGGTGGATTATGAGCTGGATACCCTGGCCTACATGGTCAAAACCGGCAGGCGCCCCGGCAACCTGCTGTTCCTGGTAGGTGAAAGCGGAGTCGGCAAATCCACGTATGTTCTGATGCTGCGGACCATGTTCGACGGCATAGGCCGAAACACGGGCGGCCAGATTAACGGCAATGCCTTGGTGAACGACGGTGCCCGGCGCTTCGCGCTGGCGGGGATTGAGGGGTGCCGCATTATCAGCGTGCGGGAATTGCCGGAAGGCGCCTCGCCTACTGCCATGGCGCAGATAACGTCCATCCTGAAGCAATTTGTCGATATCAGCGGCGACGCGGATTTTGTGCCGATCGAGAAAAAAGGAAAGGACAGCCAAACAGTCGAGAATTTCGGCCGATTTGTCATCGCCTCGAATTATGAAACCTCTTTAAAGGTCGAGAAAAACGACCGGCGTATCCTCTACGCACGGTGCGGTATTACGATCGAGAATAAGCCTTCGCAGGCATATTATGATCGGGTGAATGCCGTGATCGAGGCACCTGAGCGCCTGGCCGCATTTTACCGGTATCTGCGGGATGAGCGGGATATTCGCGGCTACAACCCGGCAAAGGCGCCGCCGGTCTCGAATGCGAAGTTACAGGCCCAAATCCTCGACTTGCCAAATTCTGCGGAACGGCATTTTGCGGCGGCCTTTGAGCTGCTGGTGAGTTCAGGGCGAGAGATATTTGACCTACGGGAATTTGCCAGCCTCGCCTCCGACATGAGCGATAACGAGTGCCGAAATTCCGATGGCAAGGTGGACGACCGGAAACGGTACGACCTACGGGCTCCGACCGGCCAGGAACAGGCGGCCCTACAGTACTTCGCCAGCCGCGCAACGAAGCTCAAGAGCTTCAAATCGCCAGACGGAAAAAGCCGCCTGCCGACCATTTACGTCATCAACGGCACGGTCGCGGCTAAGCGGGTTGTCCTGCCCGACCGCCGTGAGGTTCTGAGTGTCCTGGAGCGGGATCGAGACCGGCCCTGGCGGTCGGCGCAACACCCCCTGCCAGCCTTTGCCTACCCGCTCACGTCTGAGGACGACGGGGACGGCTGGTAGGCGCCTCCCCTGGTCCTGGTGACATGCGCGGGCCTCCGGGGCGCCTCGGGGGCCCGTTGTCGTTCGTATGCTTGATACCCGTCAGCGCAGACCGGAGGCGGCTGCGGGCGCCGCGTTGCCGGCCGGGTGGTATTGCTTGGTCGGTGGCGGGGGTTCGCATGCCCGGGGCGGCCCTCCCGCGTGGCTTGGCGGCCACGACCGTCCCGGCGGGATTGGTGTCGCCGACCCTACTAGTGGTCAAAGTCTGACGCTTGGTACCCAGTCGCGGGGTCTGCAACGGGTGGAGGCTGTGTGAAAAGAGCGCCTGGTGATCAGGCTGACCTGACATCGCGGAAGGTTGCCCTGAGGTTTTGCAGGACATACGAGTCGTTGGTGGCGACCTCGTAGAAGCTGCTGTCGATGGCGCGCACGATCAACACGGGCACCGTAGCGCTCGCATCCGCGTAAGCCTGAAACTCGCCCCAGATGACCTGCTGGGTTCCGTTCGCGAGGTCTCGCAGCCGATCTCCCTTGATCCGCCTGCCGGAGGTCGCAAGCTCGTCGAGACGTCCGGCCTGTCCGCCCGTCGCATCGAAAGCTGCATCGTATGCGGCTACACCGCTCACCATCCATGAGCATTCGATGGCCTGCGCTCCGAGCGCTGCCAGGATATGACGCAGGTCAAAATCAAGCATGCTGTCGGTCATGTCGTATATGCGAACGGTGTGCATGGGCGATCTTCTTGTTCAGGGTTCGTGCTCATTATGATAGTCTTTCTCCCAAGGCGGGAGATGAAAGATGGCACGTTTTGTCCAAGCAGCAGACCGTGATCAGGTCACGTTGCTTCCTGCCTGTCTGGACGATTACGTCGCCCAGGATAACCCGACCCGTGTCGTCGATGTGTTCGTCAACGAACTCGATCTCACGGCCCTCGGCTTTGCCGGCGTGACGCCCGCCGCCACCGGTCGACCGGGCTATCATCCCGCGACGCTGTTGAAGCTCTACCTGTACGGCTACTTGAACCAGATCCCCTCCAGCCGACGCTTGGAACGGGAGGCCGGCCGCAACGTCGAACTGATGTGGCTGATCGGCCGCCTCGCACCCGACTTCAAGACGATCGCGGACTTCCGACGCGAGAACGGGGATGCGCTTCGCGCGACCTGCCGGCACTTCGTGATGCTCTGCCGACAGGTCGGTCTCCTGGCCGGAGGCGTCGTGGCCGTTGACGGCAGCCGGTTCAAGGCCGTGAACACGCGCGACCGGAACTTCACCCCGGCCGCGGTCCGCAGGCGCATCGAGCAGGTCGAGACGAGCATCGTGCGCTACCTCGCGGCCCTCGATACCGCCGACCGTCAGGAGGCCGAGGTGACAGAGCTTCGGACCCCGCGCCTGAAGGAGCGGCTCTCTGCACTCCGGGATCGGCTGCGCGCGCTGCAGGCGATGGAGACGCTCGTCGGGGCCGCGCCAGACCGACAGATCTCGCTGACCGACCCCGATGCGCGGGCCATGGCGACGAACGGCAAGGGCACCGGGCTCGTCGGCTACAACGTCCAGGCAGCGGTGGACACGAAGCATCACCTCGTCGTCGCCCATGAAGTGACCAACGTCGGCCACGACCGCACTCAGCTCGCTAATATCGCGGGGCAAGCTCAGGCCGCCACGGGCGAGGAAGCCATCCAGGTTCTGGCGGATCGGGGCTACTTCTCCGGTGAGGAGATCCTGGCCTGCGACCGGGCGGGGATCGCGGTCACCCTGCCAAAGCCGATGACGTCCGGTGCGAAGGCCGAGGGCCGATTCGGCAAGCAGGACTTCGTCTACCAGGCGAGCGACGACACTTATCGCTGCCCGGGGGACCAGACGCTGACCTATCGCTTCGAGAGCATCGAGAACGGGATGACCCTACGGCGGTACTGGACGTCGGCCTGTTCGAATTGCCCGATCAAGAACCTTTGCACGCCCGCCGAGCAGCGTCGCATCACGCGTTGGGAACACGAGCACGTGCTGGAAGCCGTGCAGCGCCGGCTCGACGAGAACCCGAACGCGATGCGTGACCGCCGCCAGACGGTCGAGCATGTCTTCGGCACCCTCAAAGCCTGGATGGGAGCGACCCACTTCCTGACCCGGGGGTTGAAGAACGTGGCCAGTGAGATGAGCCTGCAGGTTCTCGCCTACAACATGAAGCGAGTGATCGCGATCCTCGGTGCCGGCCCGCTCATCGCAGCCATCCGAGGCTGAAAGTCCGGACCCTCTGCGCGATGCGCTGTCAGATCTCTCCAGGCCGCAAATGCGTTCTCACACAGCCTCGGTGGGGAGCGGACCCTGACCTCTGGTCCGGAAGCGGACGTTCCGCCTACGACCCCATTCGGTCGCTCAAGGTGCCCGTCGACAGGACGGAAAGCAGACAGTCATGACTGTCCTCATCCTGCGACAAGCGCGGCCGCCGCGCTAGCGGCTGAGCCATTCCCATCATTTTCAGGCTTCACTGTTCGAACAGCGTTCGAGAGGCAAAGGCGCGAGGGCCGTCAGGTCTCCCAGACCCGACGGCCGCGGCATCCTATCAGGAGTTCGCCTTGTCGGACGGCGACTTGATCAGCTCTTTGAGCTTGTCCGACATCGGGAAGTTGAGGTTGAGGTCCCTCGGCGGGATCGGCGTCTCGAACCATTTGACGTAGAGCTTCGTGAACTCCCCGGACTTCATCAGCTCGACCAGGGTCTCGTCGACAAGGGTTTTGAACTCGGGATCCTCGCGCCGGAACATCAGCGCGTAGGGGTCGGCCGAGTAGGCCTTGTCGAGGATCTTGAAGCGGGATGGGTCCTTGGCGTTGGCCTTCACGCCGGCGAGCAGGATATCATCCTCCATGAAGGCGGCGGCACGTCCCGTGTCGACCAGCAGGAAGCTCTCGGCGTGGTCCTTGCCCTGGGAGATCGAGAGCTTCAGCCCGTCCTCCTGGTTGAGCTTGTTCAGGAACTGGGCCGTGTTGGTCCCGGCGGTGACCGCGACGGCCTTACCCTTGAGGTCGTCGGGGGTGTTGATGCCGCTGTCGGTGCGGGTCAGCCACTTGAACTGCGCGACGAACGTCGAGACCGAGAAGGCGACCTGTTTTTGGCGGGCGAGTTGATTGGCGGTCGAGCCGCATTCGAGGTCGACCGTGCCGTTGGCGACGAGCGGCAGGCGGGTCGCCGAGTTCACCGGATTGTAGGCGACCTTCAGGTCGGGCATCCCGAGCTTCTTCTTCACCGCCTCCACGACCTTCCCGCATAGGTCGATTGAGAACCCGACCGGCTTCTGGTTTCCGTCGAGGTATGAGAACGGCACCGAGGACTCCCGGTAGCCGAGGGTGATGGAGCCGGTGTCCTTCACCTTCTTGAGCGTTCCGGTGAGGGCTTCGGCGTTTGCGCCCGTCATCAAGGCGAGCGTCATCGTCGCGGCGATGGCCGCGTTTTTAAGAATGCGCATCTCAGGCTTCCTACGGTTGGATCAGAGCTCGCCCATGGCGGGTCGTTGGGTCACGCCGCTCTCAGGCGGCTTGGGCGATGGCCGCATCGACTGCTTCGCCGAGGCGTTCCACGACCGTGTCCACGGTCGCGGCGTCGATGATGAAGGGCGGTGCTAGCAGCACGTGGTCACCGCGGGCCCCGTCGATGGTGCCGCCGGCCGGGTAGACCGCCAAGCCGCGGTTCATTGCCTCCCGCTTGATCCGTGCGTTCAGCTTCTTCGCCGGGTCGAAGGGGGCCTTGGTGCCGCGATCCTCGACGACCTCGACGCCCATGAACAGGCCGCGGCCGCGGATGTCGCCGACATGCGGGTGATTGCCGAAGCGCTCGCCGAGGCGGCGGTTCAGGTGGGCGCCCATTACCTTGACGTTGTCGAGAAGACGGTCGCGGGCGATTACCTCCTGCACAGCGAGTGCTGCCGCGCAGGCCATGGGGTGGCAGATGTAGGTGTGCCCGTGCTGGAACAGGCCCGAGCCTTGGGCGAAGGCATCGTAGATCTTGCCTGTCAGGAAGGTCGCGCCGATGGGCTGGTAGCCACCGCCCAGGCCCTTGGCGACCGTCAGCAGGTCCGGGGCGATGCCATCCTGCTCGCAGGCGTGAAGCGTCCCCGTGCGGCCCATGCCGCACATCACTTCGTCGAGGAGGAGCAGCACACCGTACCGGTCGCAGATCTCGCGGATGCGCCGGAAGTAGCCCGGGACGGCCGGAACGGCGCCGGCCGTCGCCCCGACGACCGGCTCGGCCACGAAGGCCATCACGGTCTCTGGGCCGAGTTCGAGGATCTTGTCCTCCAACGCCTGCGCCGCCCGGGCGCCGTACTCGGCCTCGCTCTCGCCGGCTTCCCGATAGCGGTAGGCGTAGCAGGGGTCGATGTGATGGGTCTCGACGAGCAGCGGCTTGAACTGGGCGCGCCGCCATTCGTTGCCGCCGGTCGCCAGCGCGCCAAGTGTATTGCCGTGGTAGCTCTGGCGCCGGGCGATGATCTTGGAGCGCTGCGGCTGCCCGGTCTCGACGAAATACTGCCGGGCCATCTTGAGCGCGGCCTCGACGGCCTCCGAGCCGCCCGAGACGAAATAGACGTAGTCCAGGCCGGCCGGCGCATCGGCGACCAGGCGTTCCGCCAGGGTTTCGGCCACCTCGCTAGTGAAGAAGCTGGTGTGGGCGTAGGCGAGCTTGTCCGCCTGGGCGTGGAGCGCGGCGATGACGTCCGGATGCCCATGACCGAGGCAGGACACCGCCGCGCCGCCCGAGGCGTCGATGTAGCCACGTCCATCCTGGTCGAAGAGCTCGACGCCCTTGCCTCCGGAGGCGACACGCAGGTTCGCGTTGATCTGGCGGTGCAGGATGCGGGTCATTGCGATCTCCTCGCGGGCGGGGGTGACCAGTGGACGCCGAAGGCGGTGAGCTGCGCCTCGCTGCGTTTGATCGCGGCGAGCGAGGCATCGCCGCCCCGGCCGGCCACGAGGGCGGCCAGGATCTCGCCGACGACCAGGGCCGGGGCGACGGTATGGAAGAAGGAAGGGCTGTCGGCGGGGACCAGGATGGTCTCCCGCGCCAACGACGCAAGCGGCGAGACCGGGCTGTCGGTCACGGCGACGACCGGCACGCCGGCATCGTGAGCGTAGCGGGCCGTCTCGACGGTCGCCCGGGTGTAGGGGGCGACCGACGCCACGAAGAGTACATCCTTCGCGGACGCAGAGCGGATCGGGTCGAGGCCGGTGCCGGCCCCCGCATCGAGCAGGACCGCGCGCTCGCCGAGGAAGGACATCACGTAGGCGAATTGCGCCACCACCGGGTGGCAGGACCGTAGGCCGAGGCAATAGATCCGCCCTGCATTGGACAGCAGGTCGGCCGCCGCGACGAGCCGGTCGAGGGCTTGTGGCTCCGTGAGCCTCTGCAGTTGCGCACCCACAGACGTGGCGATGTCGACGGCCAGGGCCCGCTCGCCCTTGGCCTGCTGGGTGGCGACTTGCACCCCGGCCTTGCCGGAGAACCCGAGCGAACCTTCGCGGACGGCCCCGGCGTAAAGGGCCCGGACGTCGTCGTATCCGGCGAGACCCAGGCGCTGGGCGAGGCGGGTCATGGTGTGTGGCTGGACACCGGCTCGCTTGGCCTGCTCGCGCATCGAGAGCAGTGCGACCTCGTTGGGCTGGTCGAGGACAAAACGTGCGGCCGCCTGCAACTGAGGCCCGAGGGTCTCGAAGGCTCCGACGATCTGTTCCGTGAGCGGACCGTGTTCCATGGCGGCTTGTGTACCCTTCTTCGCAGCTGTATGCAACAAATGTTGCAATAATCATTTTATGCAACGGATGTATCTTAGTGAGGCATCCTGGCTACCGAGGAGGCATCGATGTCGTTTCCAGGCCCGACCGCCATCGCCGTGACCCCGACTGGTGGACGCCGGACGAAGGACGACCATCCCGCAATTCCCCTCACTCCGGCGGAGCACGCCTACGCGGTCGCTTCGTGCGTGGAGGCTGGAGCCTGCATGGTGCACCTTCACGTGCGCCGGGCGGACGGTCGACATCTGCTCGACGCTGACGCCTATGCCGACGCGACGAACGCGATCCGGGCCGCCACGGGCGACAAGGCGGTGATCCAGATCACAAGCGAGGCCCTGGGTCTCTACCAGCCGGCCGAGCAGATGGCGGTGGTGCGGGCGGTCCGGCCGGAGGCCGTGTCCCTGGCGCTGCGCGAGCTCGCCCCGGACGCCGCGTCCGAGAAACCGTTCGGGATCTTCATGGAGTGGCTGCGCCGCGAGGGCATCGTGCCCCAGGTCATCCTCTACGCGGCCGACGAGGCGGTGAGGCTCGCCGCACTGCAAGCGTCCGGAGCGGTGCCGTTCGAAGCCATGCCGGTCCTTTACGTCCTTGGGCGGTACACCGCAGGCCAGACCTCGGCCCCGTCCGACTTGCTGCCGTTCCTGGCGCCGGACCAGCCCCGGGCGAGGCATTGGATGACCTGCGCCTTCGGTCGGTATGAGAACGCTTGCGTCACAGCCTCTGCCTTGCTCGGCGGACACGTCCGCGTCGGCTTCGAGAACAACCTGCTAACCCCGGATGGACGGACGGCTCGGGACAACGCGGAACTCGTCGCCGCCGCGTCTGCAACGGTCGTTACATGCGGTGGTCAGCCGGCGACTGCGGTGGAGCTTCGCTCAGATTGGGCCGTGTGCTGAAGCCTAGTGTGCAGGTGGCTACACGCAGAGAAGGGGCGTTCCTGGTCGACCATTTTGAACTGGCCAACGTCCGGTATCGTAGCTTCGACCTCCCGAAGCGGACGGGCAGGAAACCACCCGACGCGGACGTGGAGCGTCCTCCATTAGGCGGCTGCAAAGCGGACCTTCCGAGGGTCTGAGAAGGGTCGAGAGCAGCCCTTGGCGGCGGGTACCAAGCGTCAGATTTGGACCACTAGGACCAAGCACCGCACAGAGCGCTATTGCGAATTAAGCCCTGTTCGGCCGTGTCCTGCGAATTAAGCCCCGATCGGGCAGTGCGGGCTAATTAAAGCCCGGATCAGCTCAAGCCGGTGAATTAAATAGCTCGCGTGGGGATGTGCAGAGCGCCCGCCGCCTTCGGAAATAGCGGCGCGCGCCATTCCGAGGACCGGACAAGGGTACGAACAAGGGTATGGACATGGTTCGGACAAGGGTATGGACAAGGAAATGGACAAGGGTATTTTGAACTAAGTACCTGCTATGACTAGCTTTTGTATGATATGAGTTTCGGCGAGGTACAAATCTAATGCGCCCGCGACCTGATATGGCTTCCGCCCGCGCCCGTGCCATGCAGAGGCCCGCCAGCCGCAGTACGAAACCCTTGTCCCCCCTTGTCCGAAAGGGCCTACCCTTGTCCGGTCCCGAGGGTACGGTGTGGCGCTCGCGGTAATTAGCGCCCTAGTGCCGGAATTAATAATTACGGGCCCTGTTGGTAATTAGCGATGCGGGGGCCATCCGGGGCCTGGTGGTTGCCGATTGTCAAATCACTACTCGCGTGGCCGGGGCTCGATACTGCGAGCGGCCGGCGCTCCGATCGGATGGCGCGTGCCGAATTGAGCTAGCGCCGTGCAGAAATCGGCTCGCGAGGGCTCGCGTAACAACCCTATACGCACGTATTGTGTTGTCACAGCGGCCCGAGACACACTGATGCCCGACGCCATTCGCCCCCTGGTCGCCTACCTCCGGGTCTCGACGGATCGACAGGGCAAGAGCGGTCTCGGCCTTGAGGCGCAGCGCGCCGCTATTCAGGTGTTTGCGCAGGCCAACGGCTACATGGTGATCGCGGAATTCGAGGAAGTCGAGACAGGCAAGGGCAGCGACGCCCTGGACCGCCGGCCGCGGCTGGCCGCCGCCCTCACTGCAGCACGCAAGGCGAAGTGCCCGGTCGTGGTCGCTAAGCTCGACCGCCTGTCCCGCGACGTGGCCTTTGTCGCCGGCCTCATGGCGCAGCGGGTGCCCTTCATCGTGACGGAGCTAGGGGCAGACGCCGATCCCTTCATGCTGCACGTCTACGCCGCGCTCGCCGAGAAAGAGCGGGCCATGATTGCCAGCCGGACCAAGGCGGCGCTGGCCGCCAAGCGGGCGCAGGGCGTGCCGCTCGGGAACCGCACAAACCTGATCGAGGCGCAGGCCAAGGGCGCCAGCGCGAACCGGACGGCGGCCGACGCCTTCGCGGTCAACATCCTGCCGGTGGTGGCCGATATCCAGGCGAGGGGCACGGTCTCGCAGCGAGGGATCGCAGTCGAGTTGAATGCGCGGCGCGTGCCGACCGCTCGGGGTGGTGAATGGACAGCCGTGCAGGTCGGTCGGCTTCTGTCCCGAGCTGCCTAAACGAAAAGGGGCCGCCCAATGACGAGCGGCCCAAGTCTAGGGAGGAAACGCCAGAGGCGTTGCACGGGTTGAGACGTGCGGTGCAGCAATGATTGTGCGCCGCACGGGTTCCACGTGGGCTGGCGAAGCTCCCACTGCGTGAGCCCAAGGGACTTGGGTATTTCCTGGCGAAAACCCGGATTTAGCCCCCTACCCCGTGCAAGAGGCTCAGCCGCCGCCATCGCAACGGTGGTCACGCGACACGTACCCACCAACTCAGCCGAGAAACCCTTTTTGACCCCCTATCCCACGGCCGTCGCTTTAAAAACGCGACCGCCGAAAAATCACGGGTGAATTTCCATCGGCCAACGTGGCGCTGGTCGAAAAATCTCCGGTGCATTTTTCCGGGAACAGCCCCGCACCCGCCCATACGGTAAATCCCAACAGTCCCCGAAAAATACCCGGGCATTCGCACCAGGTCTTTTCCCGGGGAAATGGCGCCGCAGGCAGGCGAGGGACCGCACGGTGAATAACACGCCTTCCAGGCGACAGCCGGATTTGTACTGGAGACAGCTCCAGCAACTGAAAGCCTCCAGCGTCTGCATTCGCCTTTACCGGAACCAGCTCGCGCGGCGGGTCCGTGCTGTAGAAATCATCAAAGCGGTTGCTTCGAGCGGGAGCATAGCCGGATGGGTGGTTTTTAAAGAATACCCCATCCTGTGGTCGTCCATCATTGTGGCGGCACAGCTTTTAGACGCCCTGAAAAACGTTTTTCCCTTCGCAAGAAACCACAAATCCGCGAGTGACCTAACGGTCGCCATCGAATTGCTTTGGATCGATGCGGAAGAGGAATGGGAGCAGATATACATCGGGGAACTTCCCGAGGATCAAATTATCAAGCGTCGGACGCAGCTTCGAAAAATCCAGCTCGAGGCCGAAGGCCGGTATTTTCCGGAGGGTTTCGAGCCGAGCAAAAAGCTCTTGAGACTCGCAGAAGTGGAAGCGAACGCCTATTTTGAGCTAACGTACCCCGAAACGGAGGACGTCCCGAATGACCACGCGCAACTCCCCGCCCCCACCACCCAGGCCCTCCACGATCCCGGGCTTTGAAGGCCGGAGCATATTTCCGACGTTCGCTGTGAACGTGCCAATGCCGAGTGGCACCGCAGCACCGGCTTCGCCCGCCCCCTCGCGGCCAGCCTCGGGCAATCCTTCGTCTAAGGGTAACGGGAGGTAGGCTTGATAAAGCGGCGAAACCCTCTCTTTCCTGGAGCACTGCCGAGCAGCCGGGAATTCCTGCCCGGTGGCGGCCAAAAGATCGGCGCCAGCATTTTCCCGACTTTCGATGTGCGTTCCGCGATGCCGCAGCTCCCGGTGCGACCCCCTGCACCGGTAAAGGCCGCTGGCACCGGGGACGTTTCGGATAACCCCGGTGCTAAAGGGAAGTCGGGAAAGCCGATCCGTGAGGGTGGCAAATGACCGAGAAAAAACCCGCACAGCCCGTCACTAGCCGCCATATAGTCGGTGACAGCATATTCCCACCCTTCCAGGTCAAGGCGCCCCTGCCGAGCGGTACGGTTGCCCCCGGGAGCAAAGCTGGTGAGTCGCAAACCACCGCCAGCGGAGGGGGGAAAGTCAAACCGGAAAAGTAGGCGGTAGCGGTTGGAAAAGCGCTTGTGTCAGGTCCGATCTTGAAAGCCGGAAAGGACCCAACCAACCGATGCCGTGGTGCCGTATGCCAGCACCGGGAGTATGACGGCCATCGCTGCGAAAAACAGGATGCCTCGTTCGTTTAAATCCGTTCGGAACATCGCGAAAAGCAGAGCGACGGCAAATGCGGTAATCACTGCGAAAACCGAGCCGACGCGGTGAAACCCTTCCCGTACGTTCATCGCAATACCCGATCCAGATCGCGGTGCGGCTGTATCCGCCTGAGAGTAAGGAATGCTCGAACTCGCGATGGTCGTCGCTCATGCGGCCCGGTTCTGTTCCCTGACACGCCCCTAACGCAGGGTATCGTCGTGGGGCAACCACATAGTGGCTGGCAACATGAACGGGTAACCGCCCGGCCCTATCCTGTCTCACGAGCCGCGTTGTGTATCGGCTCACACAGGTGAGGCCATCGAGACCCATGCCGCCGCATAGCAAGCCGCTAGCTCCCATCGCGCGAGGCGAAAAAGCTGGCCGGCTTGCAGCGAGCGAGATGATCAAGACGCTGAGCCCGGAGACAGGCAGCGTTGAGGGCATGGTGCGCCGGATCGAGCAGGTCGGGATCATTGTGGCCCGAGGGCATCAGGAAGCCGGCATGCGAACTGCCGATGTCCAGGCATGGCACATCGGCTTCGAAGCGGGGATGCGCCTCGAACTCGGCGATTACATGCGGCGCTTTTGATCGGCCGATTTCCGCCCCGCCCCATGAGCAGATCGGGGCCGGGCCGAGCGGGTGGTTCAGGTCGACGGCAATTGGTCTACTATCACCCACCTGCAGCGGCGACGAGAGCGAGGCCGACGAGGCCTGCGCAAGTCTCGGGAGGATAGCTGCACAGATTCGGTGTCGAGTCGGCGACTGACACCACTGAAGCGGATTCAGCGCGCAAGCTGGACTTTAGGTTGCAAGGCATCCGGTGCCCTGCGATTAGATTGCGGCTCGCGTGAGGATGTTAGATGCCGCGTCCGGTCCCGTATGTCATGTGTCGTTATGAGATGACAATCAACGACAATCCGCTCAGTGCACGAGAGCAGTATCAAATCCTACAGAGGATTCGCGGCACCCTCGTGGTGCATCGAAAAGCGGATCCTGGGCCGGACGATGCTGACACCCTTATTATGCGGCCGAAACGTCTAGTGGTTTCTGGTCGAGATGTGTTGACCTGGGATGTCGGCCAGCAGCTCACTGGGCGATCTGAAGCATATTATGACTCAGATACTGATGAGGTACATCGCCGATGGAGCGACGGCGACGCAGTCCGTTATGCGAGCTTCGTTGCCGTACCTAGTCTTGGGGCTTTGGCAGTCAACGATCGCACTGGTGAAATTCACTTGGGATCCGCTGCGGGCATTGCTCGAATGAAAACTATTTTTCGTAATGCTGTTGAAGGTGGAGATATAGCAATTACTCAAGCCGCAACCCATGCAGATGCTCGCCGAGCTGTTGATACCTGGACCTTAGATCGATTTGATTTCGCTGTTCGTCCCTTCAATCCTCATCCGCGCGATCCTGGACGCATGTTGAGCGAGATTATGGCACGGGACAACATCGGCGCACTCCAAGGCCGAGCTGTGCCTGCGGCCGGCAAAGAAATGCGAAAAACGGATGGCGGCTATATCGAAGAGGCCGTTGGCCTAGCCGATGCCGGATATGGTCAGTACGGAATGCGGGGACGCACACCGGAGGGGCGCGAGGTCGCGTTGAAAAAACCACGATTTGATTTAGATAAGGAACGTAATGAGAACATTCAGGCGGGGCCACAACAGCTAAGAGTTTTTCTGGAGTCTCATGACGACGAAACCGATGAATTCAAAGAGGCAGCGGCGGCGCTGATAGAGTTTTATGGCCAGGAATGAGCTAGATCGGCCGACATTCCTAACCCTGTGGTTGGAAAACTTAACCGACCACAGCCGGTTGGGTCATATATCTCGGCTGGTTCCGTGGTGGATCTGCCTCTTTATTGTTTTTGGATTGTTTGTTCAGAGATTTATTTCAGTAAAGTTCTATACAGATGCTAGCGTAGGCATTCCAATTTACGCTGGAATTTTGACTTTGAATGGGCTTTTGCTCACTCTTGCTTGGAACGCATTCGCAAAAATATTCGAAAATATCTGTTCGCCAAGATTTTCCACATACCTGCGAGAAAATGGTATGTTCAAGATCTATTTATATCAGACAAGTTATGTTCAGGCCGCGCAGATCGTTGCTGTCGTTCTTAGCGGAGCAGGTCTTCTCGCTCTGGCAGTAGCAAACCCACCGTCCGGGTTGAACGAATGGCTGTTCATCGTAGTAGTGGCCAGCACCGGCTATGCTCTTAAAGAAGCGGTCGGTGCAGTGACGATCTTACACGATTTGATTTGGTATCGCTCAATCTTTGACGCACACCAGGAACAGCAAGCCAGCAACGTCACGCGACTGGCAACGCAAGGCCGATAGGACGTTAAGCAATTGGTGAGCCCCTTGTGGACGGCTGTGGTCGCCGACAGCCCTCCTCAGCTGGCCCTCCGACCTCCAGCATTCTTCTCGATGATGGGATGTCGGCTGGTGCGTGAGTGAGGCGTCATTAACGCAGCGCACCTACTCCGCTGGCATGTCAGATCTTCCGCTTACCGTCGCCACTTGGCGCAACCAGCTTGAACGCCTCGCCCCACCGCTTACTCGCGGCAGAGGGGCGATGCTGTCCATCAGGTCCAATTGGATAGAAGCTCTCCACTAACAAATTCTAGGAAAACGTTTGCCGCAGCTCGAGCCTCTTCCAAAGCGCGGCGTCTCTCATCGTGCGTCATGCCCCCATGCTCATTTTCTAGAACGGGACCGACTGGTGGAACGACGAAGCGGATGAGCTTCCCGTTGTCGATGAATGTGATTTCGGCAGCGCCTTCGATTTGGCGCTCTGTCCGGAGATGGGGGCTGCTCATAAAACGCTCATGATTTGTGGGACGCTTTGGTCCAACAATCGAGAACGCGTGAAGGTCCTAGCTAGGAATAGCGCCCGCCGATCTGGGAGTTCGCGGCGGAGGGGGAGCTAGGGCTCCCGCGGTTCGCGCATCCCAATCTCGGTGGGCGACTCCTTGCCGGCTGGCCTCAGGAACCAGCGGACGTCGCGCGCGAGGTACGGCGCGCGCTCCGCGACCAGCCCCTGCTCCTGCAGCACCCGCATCGTCTTGCGGTGAGCCTCGTGACGCATGCCTTTGGGGTAATGCCCGCATGCGCGGAGGGCCATGACTTGGGCAATAGGCAGCCGGGCTCTCGGCATCCGGTCAGTGACTGTTGGTCAGCCACAGCAGCAGCGCCGACGCCACCATCAACGATAAGAGCATCAGCAGCGCGGCCACATCGCGACGCTTGATAGCGCCATCGCCGAGGACATCATCGAGCATGCCAGCCGCGGTCGAGCTAGCTGCCATGCCCGACAGCAGGACGGCGGCGATCAGGATCCAGCCGGTGAGGGTCTCAGGCATGGCGCTACTGCAGCCGGTCGACGCCGCCGTTCAGGCCGAGCAAGATGACCCAGGCCAGCACGATCCCGGCTGTGAGCCAGTCGCCGCCGTACACTGCGCCGTCTGCTACGGTCCGGCAGAAGCGAGCTGCGCGCCTTAGCCCCTCGGCATGCGCAGTGTATAACGCCGTCAGCACCGCGTTCAGCGCACTATCGCATTCGGCATCGTCGCCCCGTAGGTGCGGGAGCAGAAATGTCACGAGGCGCACCTTCCATTCGGTCCTGGCCCCCGCCGTATCGTCGCTAATGCCTTCACGGATGAGCCAGCAGGATCGCGACGCGGACCATGTTGCGCCTGTAGGCTTCCCCGTCGGCAAGCAACGCGTCCTGAGAGGCTTTTTGCGCGACGACGGCCGCGACCAAGTCGAGTGTCCAGCTCTTGGCCAAAGGGTAGGTCACGGTCACCAGATCGGTGTGCACCGCGTCTATCACGGCCTTGATCTCGTCGTCGGTGACCTAGGCCGCCGTCCAGAGAATGGAAACGCTCCGGCTTGGGGCCATGATTGCTTCCCATACGCTTCCCAATGCCAGTATCTGGGAAGCAACTCGTCTAAGCAATGTCACTAAGTCGTTGTAAAATATGGTGGGCGGTGAGGGACTCGAACCCCCGACCCTCTCCGTGTAAAGGAGACGCTCTACCAACTGAGCTAACCGCCCGGCGGCCGACCGTTACGGCATGGGGTCGGTGTGAGGCAAGAGGGCTCCGTCAGGGGGCCGCGAGCCGGCGGGTGAGCGCGGGCGCGAGACCGATGCTCTCCATCGGCGATGGGCGCAGCGCGGGAGCCCCGCGCGACGCAGCAGCGGCTAGGACCGCGCGGGTGCCGGCTTCCACGGAGCAGATCAGCGGGATCCGAACCAACGGGGCGAGGCGCTCGGTCAAGCCGGCGAGACCGGCGCCGCCGAGGATCACCGTGTCCGATCCGGCCGCGCGGCACTTCTGGCAGGCCTCTGCCAGGATGCCGAGGGCGCGGTCCGGATCCTCGGCGATATCGCCGCCGGTCGGTCTCACCGTGGTGATCGCTGCGAGCCGGTCCGGCAGGCCGAGGCTACTCACGAATTCCCGGAGCATCGGCGCCCAGGCCGCGCCGCCGGTGACGATGCCGAATCGGCCCGCGGCGGCGGCCTCGCGGCAGGCCGCCTCGGCCATGCCGATCACCGGGACGGGCGACAGCTCCCGCAGGGCCAACAGCCCGGGATCCCCGAAGCAGGCGAGGTAGACCGCATCGCAGTCGTCTCCGTGCTCCGCCAGGGCGTCGAGGGCGGCGTGGCCCGCGATCACCGAGGCCGCGCGGCTCGCGATGTAGCGGGCGCCGAAGCGGACCGTCACCGCCCGTATCTCCGCCCGGTCGCCAATCTGCCTTCGCACATGCCCGGCGACGAGGTCGGTCACGGCCTGGCTGGTGTTCGGGTTGATCAGCAGGATGCGCATCGACGGACTCCCCACGAAAAAGCCCCCGGAGCAAGCTCCGGGGGCTACGATCGTCACGTCACGGGTCGGTCAGTGGGCGATGAACGCCGCGCCTTCCTCGTCCGTCCGGGCGGGCTTAGCAGCCACCGGCAGGGGCTCTTCCCACTCGATGGCGACCGGCACGCGCACCAGGGCCTTCTCCAGCACCTGATCCATCCGGGAGACCGGGATGATCTCCAGTCCGTTCTTCACGCTGTCGGGCACCTCGGCGATGTCCTTGGCGTTCTCCTCGGGGATCAGCACCGTCTTGATGCCGCCGCGCAGAGCAGCGAGCAGCTTCTCCTTCAGGCCACCGATCGGCAGGACCCGACCACGCAGCGTCACCTCGCCGGTCATCGCGATGTCGCGGCGGACGGCGATGCCGGTCAGCGTCGAGACGATGGCGGTGGCCATGGCGATACCGGCGGACGGGCCGTCCTTCGGGGTCGCCCCCTCCGGCACGTGGACGTGGATGTCCCGACGCTCGAACAGCGGCGGCTCGATCCCGAAATCGATCGCCCGCGAGCGCACATAGGATGCGGCCGCCGAGATCGACTCCTTCATCACGTCCTTCAGGTTGCCCGTGACGGTCATCTTGCCCTTGCCGGGCATCATGACCCCCTCGATCGTCAGCAACTCGCCACCGACCTCGGTCCAGGCCAGACCCGTGACCACGCCGACCTGATCGTCCGCATCGATCTCGCCGTAGCGGAACTTCGGCGGGCCGAGGAAGACCGGAAGAGTCTCCACATTCACCGCGACCGACTTGGTCTTGGTGATCAGAATCTCCTTCACCGCCTTGCGGATCAGGTTGGACAGCTCGCGCTCCAGGTTACGGACGCCGGCTTCCCGCGTGTAGCGTCGAACCAGCATCATCAGCCCGTCGTCGTCGATCGACCACTCGTGGGTCCCGAGGCCGTGCTTCTTCAAGGCGTTCGGGATCAGGTGCTTGCGCGCGATCTCGACCTTCTCCTCCTCGGTGTACCCGGCGATGCGGATCACCTCCATCCGGTCCATCAGCGGGCCGGGGATGTTGAGGGTGTTGGCCGTGGTCACGAACATCACGTTCGAGAGGTCGTAATCCACCTCCAGGTAGTGGTCGTTGAAGGTGGCGTTCTGCTCCGGATCCAGGACTTCGAGGAGCGCCGCGGACGGATCGCCGCGGAAATCCATGCCCATCTTGTCGATCTCGTCGAGCAGGATGAGCGGGTTCGAGGTCTTGGCCTTGCGCATCGACTGGACGATCTTGCCCGGCATCGAACCGATATAGGTCCGACGGTGGCCGCGGATCTCGGCTTCGTCACGCACGCCGCCGAGCGACATGCGCACGAACTCACGACCCGTCGCCCGGGCGATGGATTTGCCGAGCGAGGTCTTGCCGACGCCGGGGGGGCCGACGAGGCACAGGATCGGGCCGGTGAGCTTGTTCGCCCGCTGCTGGACGGCGAGGTACTCGACGATCCGCTCCTTGACCTTGTCCAGGCCGAAATGGTCGTTGTCCAGCAGGACCTGGGCGCCGAGCAGATCCTTCTTGATCTTCGAGCGCTTGCCCCACGGGATGCCGAGCATCCAGTCCAGATAGTTGCGCACCACCGTCGCCTCGGCGGACATCGGCGACATCTGCCGGAGCTTCTTCAGCTCGGCGGTGGCCTTGTCGCGGGCTTCCTTGGTGAACTTGGTCTTCTCGATCTTCTCCTCGAGCTCGGCCAGCTCGTCACGGCCGTCCTCGGAGTCGCCCAACTCCTTCTGGATCGCCTTCATCTGCTCGTTGAGGTAGTACTCGCGCTGGGTCTTCTCCATCTGCCGCTTGACGCGGGTCCGGATGCGCTTCTCCACCTGCAGCACGGAGATCTCACTCTCCATCAGCGACAGCACGCGCTCGAGGCGCTGCGCCACCGTGGGCGTCTCCAGGATGCCCTGCTTGTCAGAGATCTTGACCAGCAGGTGCGAGCCGATCGTGTCGGCGAGCTTCGAGGGCTCGTCGATCTGGGTCACGGCCGAGACGACTTCAGGCGAAATCTTCTTGTTGAGCTTGACGTAGTTCTCGAACTCCGAGAGCACCGAGCGCGCGAGCGCCTCGGCCTCGACGCGGTCGCCGAGCTCGTCGTGCAGAGCCTCGGCAGTCGCCTCGTAATACTCGTCGGAGCGGGTGAAACCGGTCACCTTGGCGCGGCCGATGCCCTCGACCAGCACCTTCACGGTGCCGTCGGGCAGCTTCAGGAGCTGCAGCACCGAGGCGAGGGTACCGATCTTGTAGATCGCGTCGGTGGCCGGATCGTCGTCGCCCGCGTTGATTTGGGTGGCGAGCAGGATGTGGCGATCGGTGCGCACGGCCTCTTCGAGGGCGCGGATCGACTTCTCGCGGCCGACGAACAGCGGCACGATCATGTGCGGAAAAACGACGATGTCGCGCAGGGGGAGAACGGCGTAGGAGCCCGTCGAGCCCGGGACGACCGGCTGGCGCGATTTCGATTGTGTCATAGGAGACTTCCTCTCAGGGACGCCCAGCTTCGGTCCCCCCGGCGATGGGGCGAACCGACTGCCAGGGGCCGACCGGGCCGCGAGGGTCGGGATGGTCGTGAACTTTGCGGCTGGCGACGCGGACCGTTCCTCGAAGGAGCGAGCGGCCACCGCGATGAGCCTGAGGTGGCTGCGGGGGGCAGCGTTTTCAAGATGTTCCCCGCAGCGCGCCCGGCCGGAGCCGGGCGCTTAACGCAACCCTACCAAGCGCTTACGCGCTTACACTGGCGGGCGCTTCCTTGTTGCGGTCGCCGTGGATGTAGAGCGGACGCGACTTGCCCTCGACCACCTCGGGACCGATCACGACCTGCTCCACGGATTCGAGACCCGGCAGGTCGTACATCGTGTCGAGCAGGATCGTCTCCAAGATCGACCGCAGGCCGCGAGCGCCGGTCTTGCGCTCGATCGCCTTGCGGGCAACGAGCGACAGCGCGTCGTCCTGGAACGTCAGGTCGACGTTCTCCATCTCGAACAGCCGCTGGTACTGCTTCACCAGGGCGTTCTTCGGCTCCTGGAGGATCTTCTTCAGCGCGGCCTCGTCGAGATCCTCGAGGGTCGCCAGGACCGGCAGGCGGCCGACGAACTCGGGGATGAGGCCGAACTTCAGCAGATCCTCGGGCTCGACCGAGCGGAAGATCTCGCCGGTGCGGCGGTCGTCCGGGGCCTGCACGCTGGCGCCGAAGCCGATCGAGGTGCCCTTGCCGCGCTGGGAGATGATCCGCTCCAGCCCCGCGAAGGCGCCGCCGCAGATGAACAGGATGTTGGTGGTGTCGACCTGCAGGAACTCCTGCTGCGGGTGCTTGCGGCCACCCTGCGGCGGCACGGAGGCGACCGTGCCCTCCATGATCTTCAGGAGCGCCTGCTGCACGCCCTCGCCCGACACGTCGCGGGTGATCGAGGGGTTGTCGGACTTACGCGAAATTTTATCGATCTCGTCGATGTAGACGATGCCGCGCTGCGCCCGCTCGACGTTGTAGTCCGAGGCCTGGAGCAGCTTGAGGATGATGTTTTCCACATCCTCGCCGACATAGCCGGCCTCGGTCAGGGTCGTGGCGTCCGCCATGGTGAACGGCACGTCGAGGATCCGGGCCAGCGTCTGCGCGAGCAGGGTCTTGCCCGAGCCGGTCGGCCCGATCAGCATGATGTTGGACTTCGCCAACTCGACGTCGTTGTGCTTCGTCGCGTGCGCGAGCCGCTTGTAGTGGTTGTGCACCGCGACCGAGAGGACCTTCTTGGCGAAGTCCTGGCCGATGACGTAATCGTCGAGGACGCGCCGGATCTCCTTCGGGGTCGGGACGCCGTCGCGGCTCTTCACCAGCGAGGATTTCGATTCCTCGCGGATGATGTCCATGCACAGCTCGACGCACTCGTCGCAGATGAACACGGTCGGGCCGGCGATCAGCTTGCGGACCTCGTGCTGGCTCTTGCCGCAGAACGAGCAATACAGCGTGCTCTTGGAGTCGTTGCCGCCAGTCTTGCTCATATCGGTCTCCGATTCGTCGCGTACGCAGCCGGCTAAGGGCGCACGCGCATCGCTTCAACGTAAGGGGGCCCGTTTAAAGAAACAGTATGCTGCGCGCCTTTGACCGATGGGCCCTGTCATCGGATGCAAACACGCTGCCGCGGCGGGATCAAGGCCACGCCGCGGCGGTCAGGCGACGCAACCGTCAGGCGGCGGCGGGCTCGGGACGCTTCTGGATGACCTCGTCGATGAGGCCGAACTCCTTGGCCGCATCCGCCGTCATGAAATTGTCGCGCTCCAGCGCGTTCTCAATGGCTGCGTAGTCACGGCCGGTATGCTTCACGTAGATCTCGTTCAGGCGCCGCTTCAGCGCCTCGATCTCGCGGGCATGGATCAGGATGTCCGTGGCCTGGCCCTGGAAGCCGCCGGAGGGCTGGTGGACCATGATCCGGGCGTTCGGCAGGGCGAAGCGGTGGCCGGGCTCACCGGCGGTGAGCAACAGCGAGCCCATCGAGGCGGCCTGGCCGACGCAAAGGGTCGTCACCGGGCAGCGGATGAACTGCATCGTGTCGTAGATCGACAGGCCCGAGGTCACGACGCCGCCGGGGGAATTGATATAGAAGGAAATTTCCTTCTTGGGGTTCTCGGCTTCGAGAAACAGAAGCTGCGCCACGATCAGCGACGCACCGTAATCCTCCACGGGACCGGTGAGGAAGATGATGCGCTCGCGCAGGAGGCGGGAGTAGATGTCGAAGGCGCGCTCGCCGCGGCTCGACTGCTCGACGACCATCGGCACGAGTGCGTTGTTGTAGACGTCGATCGGATCTCTCATCTCGTCCTGCCCAGAGTGAGGCCCGGGGCTGCCGCGAATCAGGGCAGCCCGGGCATGTCAGCGAACACCGGCGATGCTTAACCATCGCCTAACCCTATGCCCGCCGTCCTGGGACAGTGCGGGGCTCAGTCGGCCGTTGCCTCGGTCTTGGCTTCGGCCTTGTCTGCCGGCTTCTCGCCGGTCGTGTCGTCGTCATCCTCATCGGCGAAAAGCGTCTCTTTCGAGACCGGCTCTTCGACGAGTTTGACCTGACCGAGGACGTGGTCAACCACCTTCTCCTCGAACAGCGGCGCCCGAAGCTCGGCGAGCGCCTGCGGGTTCTTGCGGTAGAAGTCCCACACCTGCTGCTCCTGGCCCGGGAACTGCCGGACCCGAGCGATGAGGGCCTGGTTCACCTCCTCGTCGGAAACCTTGATATCGGCGCTCTCGCCGACCTGTGCAAGCACGAGTCCGAGCCGGACGCGACGCTCGGCGATCTTCCGGTAGTCGGCCTGGGCCTTCTCCTCGGTGGTGTCCTCGTCCTCGAAGCTCTTGCCGCGGGTCTTGAGGTCCTGCTCCACCTGCGCCCAAACGCTGGCGAATTCCTGCGCGACCAGGGTGGGCGGCAGCTCGAAGGCGTACTTGCCGTCCAGCGCGTCCAACAGGTCCTTCTTGAGCTTGCGGCGTGAGGCCGCTTCGAAGTCGCCGCCGATCGCCTTGGCGATCGCCTCGCGCAGCTTCTCAAGCGACTCCATGCCGAGCGACTTGGCGAACTCGTCGTCGATCTTGGCCTCGCCCGGGGCCTGGATCTTGGTGACGGTCACGTCGAACTCGGCGTCCTTGCCGGCGAGGTGCTCGGCGCCGTAGGCCTCCGGGAAGGTCGCCTTCACGACCCGCTTGTCGCCGACCTTGGCGCCGACGAGCTGCTCCTCGAAGCCCGGGATGAACGAGCCGGAGCCGAGCTCCAGGTCGATGCCCTCGCCCTTGCCGCCCTGGAATTCCTCGCCGTCGATGCGGCCGACGAAATCGATGGTGACGCGGTCGCCGTTCTGGGCCTCGGCACCCTCATCCCGCTCGGTGAACGGACGGCTCTGGCCGGCCATGCGCTGCAGGGCCTCGTCGACCTCGGACTCCTCGGGCTTGGCCACGAGCTTCTTGAGGCTGACGTCGGAGAGGTCGGCCAGCTCGAAGCTCGGCATCACCTCGAGGGCGACCTTGAAGGCCAGGTCGGCCTTGGCGTCGAGCGCCTTCTCGACCTCGGCCTGATCGGTCGGGAACTCGACCTGCGGCTCCAGCGCCAGCTTGAGGCCGTTGTCGGCCACGATCTTGCGGTTGGCTTCATTGACGGCGTTCTGCACCACCTCGGCCATCACCGAGCGGCCATAGACCTTGCGCAGATGCGCGACCGGGACCTTGCCGGGGCGGAAGCCCTTCAGCTGGACCTTGTCCTTCATGCCGGAGAGCTCGGTCGTCAGGCGCTCCTCGAGTTCCTGGGCGGCCAGCAGCACCTGAAACTCGCGCTTCAGACCCTGGGCGTTGATCTCGGTCACCTGCATCGTCGTCGTCGCTCTTCAAAAGACCTTGTGGTCGCCGGCCGGGCCGGCGTCGTGCGGCTTGGTCGCGCGGTCCGGGATACGACGGTGTCGGATACGGGGATGAGGCGGCCCCGAGCGGGGCCGCGCCATCTCGAAGCGTCCTGGTGCGGGCGGAGGGGCTCGAACCCCCACGTCTTGCGACACTGGAACCTAAATCCAGCGCGTCTACCAGTTCCGCCACGCCCGCGCGCGCCGACACCCGGCGCGTCGCCGGCCGCCGGAAGCGCGCCCTATAGCATGGGCCGCACCGCTCGCAGCAAAAAACTTAACCTCCCTTGCCGGCGGTGGCGCGCGCCTGGGCACGCGGCTATCTATCGAGGCCCTTCGCGAGCCGCCGTCGAGATCCCATGACCCCATCCCGCCCCGTGCCGCCGACCGATCCGCGCGTCGGCACGCCGTCGCGCCGCACACTGCTCGCCACGGCGGCCGCGTTCGGGCTGATGCCGGAGACGGGTCTGGCGCAGGGGACAACCTCCGAGAAGCCGGCGGCCACGCCGACCCCGGCGGCGCCGGACGCCACCGCCCCGGCTCCCGCCCTGCCGGCCGCCCCCGGAAAGGCTCGGCTGCGGCCCGAGCCCGCGGCGGAGACCCCGGTCTGGTGCTTCGACGGCAAGGCCCTGCCGCCCCTGGTGCGGATCAAGCTCGGCCAGCCGGTCCGGCTCAAGATCGCGAATCGCACCGACAAGGCGCTCTCGCTGCACTGGCACGGGGTGCGCAATATCAACGCGATGGACGGCGTCGGGGGCGTGACCCAGGCACCGATCCAGCCGGGCGCCGACTTCCTGTACCAGTTCACGCCTCCGGATGCCGGGACCTACCTGATCCGCCCCCTCGTGGTCGGCGGGGCGAGCGAGCCGTCCGGCCGGGGGCTGGCGGGCATGCTGATCGTCGAGGAGGCGAGCCCGCCGCTGGTCGATGCCGATGTCGGCCTGGTGATGCAGGATTGGCGGCTGGAGGACGATGCCAGCCTGATGCCGTTCGGCCAGCCGCTGTTCGCCGCCACCAACGGGCGCCTCGGCAACCTCGTGACCGTCAACGGCAAGCCGGTGCCGGGCACGTTCGAGGCGCGTCCGGGCGCCCGCGTCCGCCTACGCCTCGGCAATGCCTGCAACGCCCGCGGGACGCGGCTCCGGTTCGAGGGCGTGAAGGTCTATGTCGCGGCGGTGGACGGGCAGCCGACCGACACGTTCGAGCCCCTGCGGGCGACCCTGCCGTTCCCCCCGGGCACGCGCTACGACCTGATGGTCGACCTGCCCGAGCAGGAAGGCGCCACCTGCTCGATCATCGCGCTCGTCGGCCAGGGCCTGACCCTGGCGACCGTGACCACGAAGGGCGCCAAGATCATCGACACGCGGCCGCCGATCGGCCCGATCGGCGAGAACAAGCGCCTGCCCGCGGAGATCAAGCTCCAGAACGCTCTGCGGCGGGACGTGGTGATCACCGGCGGTGCCTTCGTGCCGAAAGCCGCCAAGGATGCGCCGAAGGACAAGCCGGCGCCCGAGCCGGTCTACACGGGGGATCCCCAAAAGATCTGGGCGGTGAACGGCACCAGCGCGAGTACGGGCCTCCAGCCGATCTTCACGGTAAAGCGCGGGCAGGTGGTGGTGCTGGCCCTGCGCAACGAGACCGCTTTCCCGCAGGCCCTGCACCTACACGGCCACTGCTTCCGCCTGCTCCACCCCCTCGACGATGGCTGGGAGCCCTACTGGCTCGACACCTTCCAGCTCCTGGAAGGCCGGACCGCCCGCATCGGCTTTCTGGCCGACAATCCGGGGCGCTGGCTGATCAGCGCTACGGTGCTGGAGCGGTTCGATACCGGCCTCTGGACGATGTTCGAGGTCACGTAAGTCCGGCTTCGACAAGATCTCTCAGGACAGCGGGCATCAGCTCCGGAATGTCCTCGGCGATCAGGCCCGGCCCGTGGCGCAGGCCGGCATCGCCGTGGAGCCAGACGCCGGCCGCCGCCGCCTCGAAGGGCGGCATGCCCTGCGCCAGCAGCCCGGCGATCAGGCCGCTGAGCACGTCGCCCGAGCCGGCGGTGCCGAGATAGGGGCTGCCGTGATCGTTGATCGCCGCGCGCCCGTCGGGGCTCGCGATCACGGTGTCGGCTCCCTTCAGGACCACGACGGCGCCGGTCAGGGCGGCAGCGGCACGGGTCCGCGCGACCTTGTCGGCGCCCTCGGCGGTAGCCTCCGTCTCTTTGAACAGCCGCGCGAACTCACCCTCATGCGGCGTGAGAACCGCATGCGCGTCGCCGTCGGCGAGGTGGGCAGCGAGCAGGGGCGCCTGGCCCGAAAAACTCGTCAGCGCATCGGCATCGAGCACGAGACTGCGGCCGGCGGCAGCCGCCACCGCGACGCGCTCGCGAGTCGGCTCGCCGGTGCCCAGGCCCGGGCCGGCGAGGACGACGTTGAGGCGCTCGTCGGTGAGCAGGTCGTCGAGATCGTCCGCCGTCTCGCAGGGGCGCAGCATAATCGCGGTGAGCTGGGCGGCATTCTCGGCTAGCGCCGCCTGGGGCGAGGCCAGGGTGACCAGCCCGGCCCCGACCCGCAGGACGCCCCGGGCGGCGAGCCGGGCGGCGCCGGTCTTGGTGGCCGGACCCGACAGGACCAGGGCGTGGCCGCGGGTGTATTTATGGCTCTCGCCGGTCAGCCGGGGAAAGGTTGTGGCCCACAGATCCGGTCCGTTGCGGAAGAGCGGCGGCGTGGCCGCGGCGAGGCCGACCTCCAGCGCCGCCTCGCCCGTCCCGATATCGGCCAGATGGCGATGACCGCACAGGCTCCGGCCGGGCTGAAGCAGGTGCCCCGGCTTGAACGCCACGAAGGTCACGGTCTCCACCGCCCGGATCGCGACGCCGCGCACGGCGCCGGTATCGCCGTCGACCCCGCTCGGGACGTCCACAGCGAGCACCGGACGGCCGGCGGCATTCACCGCCTCGACCAGGGCGCGGGCGGCGCCGTCGAGATGGCGCGACAGGCCGGCGCCGAACAGCGCATCGATCACGAGGTCGCAGGGCGGCAGAGCATCGGCGTCGGCCGGCTGCACCGGTCCGGTCCAGGCCTCGGCGGCCAAAGCGGCATCGCCCGTCAGCGCCCCGCGCTCGCCGAGCAGGTGGAGATCGACCGCGTAGCCACGCTCCGCCAGCAGCCGGGCGGCCACGAACCCGTCACCGCCATTGTTGCCGGGACCGCACAGGACCAAAACCCGCCCGCCCTCGGGCAGCCGGGCCCGGGCACGCTCGGCGACCGCGGCCCCGGCGGCCTCCATCAAGCGGATACCCGGTATCCCCCCGTCGATGGCCGCCGCATCGACCCGGCGCATCGCCGCGACCGTCAGCACTCGCATGCTCGTCTCCACGTCTGCCCGTGCACCGAACAACACTGATTAAAAAAGCGCCACAAATTCATCGAAAGCCCGAAGGATGTGCGTAGCCTGCGCTCCGAATGAGCACTAACGTGGCGCTCGCTGCGAAAACGGCGTGGCGGAGTCTTATCGACGATGTTAGAAATATCCGGCAGCGTAGCGCAGGCCCGAGCGGCATGAAGAAGATCGAAGCGATCATCAAGCCTTTCAAGCTCGACGAGGTGAAGGAGGCGCTCCAGGAGGTCGGCCTCCAGGGCATCACCGTCATCGAGGCGAAGGGTTTCGGCCGTCAGAAGGGCCATACCGAGCTGTATCGCGGCGCCGAATACGTGGTCGACTTCCTCCCCAAGGTGAAGCTCGAGATCGTGCTGTCGGACGCGCTGGTCGAGGGCGCCGTCGAGGCGATCCGCAAGTCGGCCCAGACCGGCCGCATCGGCGACGGCAAGATTTTTGTCTCGACCATCGAGGAAGCGATCCGCATCCGCACCGGCGAGACCGGCACGGACGCGATCTGAGCTTTTTGAGGCTCGGACATCTCCGGGCCTCTCCGCGGCTTCACCGTCATGGCGCGCGCAGCGAAGCACCCGATCTCGGACCGTGGCGATCCCTCGGGTCTCGTTGCGGCTCCCGCGATATCGGCGTGACGCGAACGGACTTCAGAGCCACCGTCATGTAGATGGCATTCGCGCGTTCAAGCAGGCTTTGAACGAGGATCCGCGAATCTTTGCGTCTGTGGATCGCGGGATTTCATCCCGAGAATGACCAGCATTCTCGCGCCGAAAGTCGGCGCTTTTCCCGATCTGCCTAAGAATTCACGCTGCACGAATGTCCGGCATCTGCGTGTCGGGCCATGGAGTGCTGGGCCGGCAACACCACATCCTCGGGAACGGACGGTCGGAATGGCCGCTTTGATCCACTCAGGAGGACCCTATGATGGCCGGTACCGACGGGCGTGAGACCGCCAAGATCTACGAATTGTCGGCGTTTCGGCGCGCCCGACTGACGCCGCGGGCGATCGAGACGATCAAGACGGCGCCCGTGCCCAGCATCGGCGGCGGCGCCTGGTACCACGAGGCCGCGATCCGCGACGACGAGCGCCCGCGCCGGACCTGAAACGCGAAGAAGCCGGGCACGCGAGCCCGGCTCCGGTCGATCGATGGCGGGAGCTTGCGGCTCCCGACCCGCATTACGCGGCGACAGCGGCCTCGGTCGGCACCGAAGAGATCGTCTTCAGCACCTGCGAGGCGATCTGGTAGGGGTCGCCCTGCGAGTTCGGACGGCGATCCTCGAGATAGCCTTTGTAACCGTTATTGGCGAACGAGTGGGGCACCCGGATCGAAGCGCCGCGATCGGCGATGCCGTACGAGAATTCGTGGATCGAGGCCGTCTCGTGCTTGCCGGTCAGCCGCATGTGGTTGTCCGGACCGTAGACGGCGATGTGATCCTCGCGGTTGTTCTTGAACGCTTCCATGAGCGCTTCGAAATAGGCTTTGCCGCCGTGCTCCCGCAGGAACGCGGTCGAGAAGTTGCAGTGCATGCCCGAGCCGTTCCAGTCGGTGTCGCCGAGCGGCTTGCAGTGGTACTCGACGTCGATGCCGTAGGATTCGCACAGGCGCTGCAGCAGGTAGCGGGCCATCCACATCTCGTCGGCGGCCTTCTTGGAGCCCTTGCCGAAGATCTGGAATTCCCACTGGCCCTTGGCCACCTCGGCGTTGATTCCCTCGTGGTTGATGCCGGCGTCGAGGCAGAGGTCGAGATGCTCCTCGACGATCTTGCGGGCGACGTCGCCGACATTCGAGTAGCCGACGCCGGTGTAGTACGGGCCCTGCGGAGCCGGGAAACCGCTGGCCGGGAAGCCGAGCGGGCGGCCGTCCTTGTACAGGAAGTACTCCTGCTCGAAGCCGAACCAGGCGCCGGCATCGTCCAGGATGGTGGCGCGCTTGTTGGACTCGTGCGGGGTCTTGCCGTCCGGCATCATCACTTCGCACAGGACCAGGACGCCGTTCTTGCGGGCCGGATCGGGGAAGTGGCGCACGGGCTTGAGCATGCAGTCGGAGCTGCCGCCCTCGGCCTGCTTCGTGGACGAGCCGTCGAAGCCCCACATCGGCAGTTGGTCGAGGGTCGGGAAGCTGTCGAATTCCTTGATCTGCGTCTTACCGCGCAGATTCGGGACCGGCGTATACCCGTCGAGCCATATATACTCGAGCTTATATTTCGTCATTCCGGTTCTCTCGTCCGTTGTCGATGCGCGACCTGGTCAACCCCCGGGCGACGCGAACGGCTTGCCGCCGTTTCGACGGCCGCTGCCGCCTTTGCATGGAGCATGCCAGAACTGTCTTCGCCCGCCGGGCGCTGGGGGAGATTCCCGTTCTCCGGCGTTCACGGATATGAGAGCGGCCGCCATTGTGGGCCAAACGTCCCGCGCCGCGCGCGATTCCACCCTTCCGCGGGTGGCAAGGCGGCCTCGCGGCGGATATCAAGCGGCGCGGCCGGTGCGGCCCGACCCTAAGGTGCCCGCCCCGCGCGAGAATCCCCGACGAACTTCCTGGAGGATGCCCACGATGACGACTGCGGCCGACGTTCTGAAGAATATCCGGGACAACGACGTACGCTACGTGGACTTCCGGTTCACCGACCCGCGCGGCAAGTGGCAGCACGTGACGTTCGACGTGTCGCTCATCGACGACGAGATCTTCGCCGAGGGCACGATGTTCGACGGCTCCTCGATCGCCGGCTGGAAGGCGATCAACGAGTCCGACATGCTGCTGATGCCGGATCCGTCCACAGCCTGCCTCGACCCGTTCTTCTCCGCCTCGACCCTGTCGATCGTCTGCGACGTGCTCGAGCCCGCCACCGGCGAGCCCTATTCCCGCGATCCCCGCGGCACCGCCAAGCGCGCCGAGGCCTACCTGCAGCAGACCGGGATCGGCGACACGATCTATGTCGGCCCCGAAGCCGAGTTCTTCGTGTTCGACGACGTGAAGTTCGCCGCCGACCCGTACCGCACCGGCTTCGAGCTCGATTCGACCGAACTGCCGACCAACGGCTTCACCGATTACGAGGGCGGCAACCTCGGCCACCGGGTCCAGACCAAGGGCGGCTACTTCCCGGTCCCGCCGCAGGATTCGGCCCAGGACATGCGCGGCGAGATGCTGGCCGCGATGCAGTCCATGGGCGTGAAGGTCGAGAAGCACCACCACGAGGTGGCCTCGGCCCAGCACGAGCTCGGCATGAAGTTCGACGTGCTGACCAAGCTCGCCGACCACATGCAGATCTACAAGTACTGCATCCACAACGTCGCGCAGAGCTACGGCAAGTCGGCGACGTTCATGCCCAAGCCCGTCTTCGGCGATAACGGCTCAGGGATGCACGTCCACCAGTCGATCTGGAAGGACGGCAAGCCGGTCTTCGCCGGCGACAAATATGCCGGCCTCAGCCAGGAATGCCTCTGGTACATCGGCGGCATCATCCGGCACGCCAAGGCGCTCAACGCCTTCACCAACCCGTCGACCAATTCCTACAAGCGGCTGGTTCCGGGCTACGAGGCGCCGGTGCTGCTCGCCTACTCGGCGCGCAACCGCTCGGCCTCCTGCCGGATCCCGTGGACCAAGAGCCCGAACGCCAAGCGCGTCGAGGTCCGCTTCCCCGACCCGATGGCCAACCCGTACCTGGCCTTCTCGGCTCTGCTGATGGCCGGCCTCGACGGCATCCGCAACAAGATCGATCCGGGCCCGGCCATGGACAAGGATCTCTACGAGCTGCCGCCGCGGGAGCTGAAGAAGATCCCGACCGTGTGCGGGTCGCTCCGCGAGGCGCTGACCAACCTCGACAAGGACCGCACCTTCCTCAAGGAGGGCGGCGTGTTCACGGACGACCAGATCGACTCGTTCATCGAGCTGAAGATGACCGAGGTGCTGCGCTACGAGATGACCCCGCACCCGATCGAGTTCGTGCAGTACTACTCGCTGTGATGTGAGAGGGGGCCGGGCGTGGAGCCCGGCCCCGGCTCCGTGAAAAGCCCATGCTCACCCTCGACCACTTCGTCGTCGTCGCGCCGGATCTCGCGGAGGGCGTGGCCCATGTCCGCGACTGCCTCGGCCTCGACATGCCGGAGGGCGGGCGCCATCCGGAGATGGGCACCCGCAACCATCTGCTCCGCCTCGGCGCATCGACGTTCCTCGAAGTGATCGCCGTCGATCCCGAGGCAGCGCAGCCGGCGCGCGCCCGCTGGTTCGGCCTCGGCGACGCCGCGCGGGTGCGGAAGGATTGGGAGGCCGGCCGGCGGCTGCGCGGCTTCGTCGCCCGCACCGACGATCTCGACACCCTGCTCGCGGCCCATCCCGACCTGCTCGGCACGGCGGCGACGATGACCCGGGGCACGCTGTCGTGGCGCTTCGGTCTCCGCCCGGACGGGACTTGGCCGGCGGACGGCGCCGCGCCCTGCGCAATGGATTGGGGTGACCGCCCGCACCCGGCCGGGGCGATGCCGGATCTCGGGGCACGGCTCGAAGAGTTTCGGCTGACCCATCCGGAGCCGGAGGCTGTGGCCGCGCTCTACGCTGGCCTCGACCTGACCGACCCGCCACGGATCGAGCCCGGCCCGGCGCTGCGCTACACTGCCAGATTCGCGACGCCCTCCGGCCCGCGCGTGCTGACCTGAGGACCGGCCCTCCGTGCCGGCCTGATCGGGTGGGTGACCGGCGCGGAGGGCCTGGCCGGGACTCGCGAGCTCCGGCGCGGGCAACCTAGCAGGGGTCCATCACGCTGCGGTTGCCGATACGTCCCCAGCGCACAGGAATCGCGCGGCGTCCCGCGCTATCGCTCACGTATGCGCGAAGATGTCGGTCTCCGGCCAGCCGTCGAGGTCGAGGCGAGCGCGGGTGGGCAGGAAGGCGAAGCAGGCGGCGGCGAGATCGGTGCGGCCCTCCCGGGCCAGCATGGCGTCGAGCCGCTCCCGGGCGGCGTGGAGGTAGAGCACGTCGGAGGCCGCGTAATCCTGCTGCGCCTGCGTCAGGGTCTCGGCGCCCCAGTCGGAGGATTGCTGCTGCTTCGACAAGTCGACGCCCACGAGCTCGCGGACAACGTCCTTCAGCCCGTGCCGGTCGGTGTAGGTGCGGGCGAGTTTTGAGGCGATCTTGGTGCAATAGACCGGCCCCGGCATCACCCCGAACGCCCTTAACAGCACCGCCACATCGAACCGGGCGAAGTGGAAGATCTTGAGCACGTCGGGATCCGCCAGGACGCGCTTGAGCACGACCGGCTCCGGGCCGTCCTGGGGAATCTGGACCACGTCGGCCGTGCCGTCGCCGGTGGAGATCTGCACCACGCAGAGCCGGTCCCGATGCGGGTTGAGGCCGAGCGTCTCGGTGTCGATGGCCACAGCCCGGCCCGCATCGTAATCGGCGGGCAGGTCGCCACGGTGGAGGCGTACAATCGGGCTCGGCATTTTTTTGGACCTTTAGGGTGTTGCGCCGGTACCATCGGCGCCGAGTGGCGGCAAGCGAACGACGGAGAAGCGAATGATGACGGCAGCCGAGGTGATCGCGACCCTGGGGCTGAAGCCTCATCCGGAGGGCGGCCATTACCGCGAGACGTTCCGCGACCCACGCACCGTGGACGGCCGCTCGGTCGGCACCGCGATCTATTTTTTGCTCGACATCGGCGAGGCCTCGGCCTGGCACCGGGTCGACGCCACCGAGATCTGGCACTGGCACGCCGGCGCGCCGCTGGTAATCACCACCAGCCCGAACGGCCACGACGCCACCGCCCAACACCTTGGACCGGACCTCGCCGCCGGCCAGCGTCCGCAATGTGTGGTGCCGGCCGGCCATTGGCAGACGGCGACCAGCCTCGGCGCCTGGACGCTGGTCGGCTGCACGGTCTCGCCAGGCTTCGACTTCTCGGGCTTCGAGATGGCACCGCCCGACTGGCGGCCGACGCCGCGGAGCTAAATCCCCGTCGGCGCCGCGCGAGAGGCCCGCACCGCGGTTAGCGCGCCGGCCACGATCAGCAGGCAGGCGAGCGCGAGCGCCGGACCGGGGCTGGCATAGCCGGTCGCCACCAGGATCAGGGTCGAGAGAACCGGCGCCGCATAGGCGGTGACGCCGAGCAGGCGGACATCGCCGCGCTTGCAGCCGATATCCCAGAGATAGAAGGCGCCCCCGACCGGCCCGATCCCGAGGAACAGCACCGCGCCCCATTGCATGGCATCGGCGGGCCAGATCGTCGTCTCAAAGGCCAAGTGACAGGCCAGGCTCAGCACCGCCGTGACCAGGCAGAATCCCGCGACCGCGTCGGTCGGCACCTGGCCGACCCGGGCCGACAGCACCGAATAGCCGGCCCACACGAAGGCCGCCGCCAGGGAGGCCGCGTAGCCGGGGAGCGCGCCCGCGGTGAAACCGAGCTCGCCCCGGCCGACGAACAGGGCGGCGACGCCGGCGAGCCCCAGAGCCGCCCCGGCGAGATGCCCGGCGCGCAACCCGCCCGAGCCCGGCAGCCGGGCGGAGAACAGGACGATCAGCAGCGGCCAGAGATAGCTGATCAGCCCGGCCTCGGCCGGCGGTGCCAGGCGCAGGGCGCTGAAATACAGGGCGTGGTAGCCGAACAGCCCGCCGACCCCGAGCAGCCAGACCGGCCAGGGCTGGAGCAGCGCCCGCGCCCGGGCCGGCCGGGCGATCCAGGTGGCGCAGCCGCACAGGCCGCCGACCCCGAACGTCATGGCGGCGAGCTGGAACGGCGGCACCGTCCCGGAGGCCGCGGTGAACAGGGCGAGCAGCGACCACAGCAGGATCGCCCCGAACCCCGCCAGGGTAGCTGCCGAGCGTGTGGTGGCCCGGCTGGAAGATGTGGCTGTCGCGCTCATGGATCGCCGCTATCACGCGGGCGGTTGAGTCGGCGAGAGGGGGTCACGACCCTGTCATCGTCGCGCTCTACGGGCAGATCGAAGTGGGAGTTCTGGCGATGCGCGCGATCCTGGCCGTCCTCGGGCTGCTGCTGGCGGGAGGGTCGGCGCTGGCCGGCGAGGGCGTGCAGCTCGGGCCGCGGCCGTTCTACCTGGTCGACCAGCTGAAGCCAGGGCCGCTGAAGGAGCATCTGGCCGCCTGCGGAGTCGACCGCCCCTACACGCCGAGAACCTTCTCGATCTCGCACCGGGGCGCACCGCTGATGTTCCCGGAGCATACCCGCGAGGGGCTGCTCGCTGCCTATCGGATGGGCGCCGGGATCATCGAGTGCGATGTCGCCTTCACCAAGGATCGCCAGCTGGTCTGCCGGCACAGCCAATGCGACCTGCACACCACCACCGACATCCTGGCCCGGCCGAACCTCGCGGCGAAGTGCACCAAGGGGTTCGAGCCGGCCGATCCGGCCACCGGCCGCAAGGCCTCGGCCACGTGCTGCACCAGCGACCTGACCTTGGACGAGTTCAAGTCGCTCAACGGCAAGATGGATGCGGCCGACCCGGATGCCACCAATGTCGCCGCCTACATGAACGCCACGCCGCGCTGGCGGACCGACCTCTACGCCACCACCGGCACGCTGCTATCCCACAAGGAATACATCGCCCTGGTGAAGGCGATGGGGCGCAAGTTCACCCCCGAGCTGAAGGCGCCCCAGGTCCCGATGCCGTTCGAGGGCAGCTACACCCAGGACCAATACGCCCAGCAGCTGATCGACGAGTACAAACAGGCCGGGATCCCGGCTTCCGACGTCTATCCGCAGAGCTTCCAGCTCCGGGATATCCTGTACTGGCTGGAGAAGGACCCGGATTTCGGCCGCCAGGCGATCTTCCTCGACGACCGCGACGAGACCACCAAGGGCTTCGATCCGGAGAAGCCCGAGACCTGGAAGCCCGGCATGGCCGAGCTCGCCGCCAAGGGCGTGAAGATCCTGGCGCCGCCCCTGTGGATGCTGGTCCGCCCCGGTCCTGACGGCGCCATCGAGCCCTCGACCTACGCCCGGGAGGCGAAGAAAGCCGGGCTCGGCCTGATCGCCTGGTCGCTGGAGCGCTCGGGTCCGCTGAAGGAGGGCGGCGGCTATTATTACCAGTCGATCAAGCCGGTGGTGACCGGCGACGGCGACATCCTCCGGCTGCTCGACGTGCTGCACGGGCAGGTCGGCGTGCTCGGCGTATTCTCCGACTGGCCGGCGACCACGACCTTCTACGCCAATTGCGTCGGCGCGCCGTAGCTCAGTCGGCCCAGAGGGCGACGAGCGAGAACAGGCCGGCCATCAAGAAATTGACCAGGAGGATGCAGGCGAGGATCAGGGCGAGCGTCATGGCGGCCTCGGGGGCATAGAAACTGCGACGGGTGCGGGGGGTGGTTCCGGCCAGACTTCGAAGAAAGGCGCGGCGTCTTTCGGGTTGCCTTCGCGCAGACTTCGAAGCGGCGGCTCAGTGCGGCGACAGCAGCCGCATCATTTCGAACAGATCGTCGACCTTCAGCGGCGCCCAACCGAGCCAGCGCCGGACCAGCGCGTAGCTCGCGCACAACAGGGTCGCGCAGCCGAGAACGGCCAGGCAGAACAACCCGAAGTTGCCGGTCGCGAATCCGGTCGCGGCGCCGACCAGGGCGGTTGTGACGAAGATGAGCCGGCTCGGATTCTGCGGGCCGCGGGTGATGACATCGGACATCAGGGGTCCCTCGCGATGAGGATTAGCGGGCGCGGCAGTTCGGGCCGAACCAAGTCATGGTCCGGCGGTCCAGGCCGCCATCCGAGGCGGCGCCGCAGACGGGAAAGCGCGGGTCGCCGCTGCGCTGCAGGCTCATCTGCTTGAACAGATCCTGCTGGGCCTCGCGGCGGCGGGTCTGCTCGGCGAAGTGGGACTGCCAGTACAGATCCCGGTTGGCCTGGGTGAGCGCGCGCTGCTGATGGAGGTCCATCATGCATTGCGCGAAGGCATCGGTGCCGGGCTCGAAGCCGAATTCGTAGCACTGGCCGTTATCCATCGCGTGCCGCTCCTGCGGGGTGACGCAGGCGGCAAGCCCCAGCGTGCAGGCCGCGGCGAGACCGAGCTTGGCGAGCATCGAGACGCCACGCGCCTTGACGGTCCGGTCCGTAGCAAGAGTTTCACCGGTCCGGCGCGTGGTGAATGCGGTGTTCATCGTGTTGGGGCCTTCGTTTTGCCGGCGCGAACAACCACGTCCGGCTGAAACGAGAGCTATCTCGGTCCGCTCAAATTGTTCGTGTGTCGGAGCACGTGTGCGATTTCGCGCGCCCGCACCCGCAATGCACAGATCCACATGCGGACTCGATGAATCCGCGGCGTAGAAAAGGATTCGTCAGGATTGCCCGGCTTGCGAAGTCTTCGCCGATCGAGACCCTTGCCGAGCCGGGTGGCGTGCAGAGGTTTTGCGAACGTCGAGGAGCGGTCTGGGATCGCGCGCTGCCCTGGGTTGCTTCGCTGCGCTCGCAATGACGGCGTGGGTCACGACGGCCTCAGACAAAATATTAAGCCCGGTCATTCCCATCCTCGCCCTCTTCCTGAGGTGGCGTAGCGGAGCGGAGCCCTCGAAGGAGCTCTCCAGCCAGCCGCGCGATCCCTGGAGGGCTCCTTCGAGGCTGCTGGGCAGCACCTCAGGATGAGGGGAGAGATCAGAAACTCCGTCGATCAGAACCGTCCTTCGACGGCGATCGCGCCGTCAAACAGCCTCTGAGACCCGTCTAACAGGCCCCCCGATCGAAGCGGCGTCCGGCGCCGGTCACAAAAAACGCCGCACGGCCCGGCGGGGCGGCGCGGCGTCGGAGTGGAGCCGGGCGCTGATCACACCCGAAAAAAAATCAGACGAAGTGCTGGCCGCCGTTCACGGTGAGCGTCGAGCCGTTGATGAAGCCGGCCTCGTCGCTCGCCAGGTACTCCACCGCGTGGGCGATCTCTTCCGACTTGCCGAGGCGGCCGGTGGGGATCGTCGCGATGATCTTGTTGCGGATGTCCTCGGCCACCGCCATCACCATGTCGGTCGCGATGTAGCCCGGCGCGATCACGTTGACCGTGATGCCCTTGGAGGCGCTCTCCTGGGCGAGCGCCTTGGCGAAGCCGATCACGCCGGCCTTGGCGGCCGAGTAGTTGGTCTGGCCGGCCTGACCCTTCTGGCCATTGATCGACGAGATGATGATGATCCGGCCGAAGCCGCGGTTGCGCATGCCCTCGATCACCGGCCGGGTGCAGGTGAACACCGAGTCCAGGTTGGTCTTGATGACCGCCTGCCACTTGGCGAAGTCCATCTTGTGGAAGGCGCCGTCGCGGGTGATGCCGGCATTGTTGACCAGCACCTCGACCGGGCCGAGTTCGGCCTCGACCGCCGCGATGCCGGCCTGGCAGCTCTCGTAATCACCCACGTCGAACTTGAAGACCGGGATCCCGGTCTCGGCCTTGAAGGCCTGGGCCGCTTCGTCGTTGCCGGCGTAATTGGCCGCAACCCGGTAACCCTTGGCCTGCAAGCCCTTCGAGATCGCGGCGCCGATGCCGCGCGTGCCGCCCGTGACGAGTGCGACGCGTCCTTGAGCCATTGTTGTTTCCTCCTGTTTCGCATCACCTGATGCCGCGTGCGGATGGCGTCCGCACGCGATTTTTTCTGAGTTCAGTCTCAAGTCTATATTGGTGGAGAACCTGGCGTTACAAAACGATCACGGCCGCTCAAGGCACATCGCGACGCCCATGCCGCCGCCGATGCACAGGGTGGCGAGGCCCTTCTTGGCGTCGCGCCGCTTCATCTCGTGCAGCAGGGTGACGAGCACCCGGGCGCCCGAGGCACCGATCGGGTGACCGATGGCGATGGCGCCGCCGTTGACGTTCACCTTCGCATCGTCCCAGCCCATGTCCTTGTTCACCGCCAGCGCCTGCGCCGCGAAGGCCTCGTTGGCCTCGATCAGGTCCAGGTCGGAGGGCTTCCAGCCGGCCTTCTCCAGGGCCTTGCGGGAGGCCGGGATCGGGCCGGTGCCCATCACCTTCGGATCGACGCCGGCGGTCGCCCAGGACTTGATCTTGGCGAGCGGGGTCAGCCCGCGCCGCTCGGCCTCGGAGGCCGACATCAGCACCAAAGCCGCGGCGCCGTCGTTCAGGCCGGACGCGTTGGCGGCCGTCACCGTGCCCTCCTTGGAGAAGGCCGGCTTCAGCTTGGCCATCGCCTCGATGGTGGCGCCGTCGCGGATGTACTCGTCGGTGTCAACGACGGTGTCGCCCTTCTTGCCGGGGATCGTCACGGGGACGATCTCGTCCTTGAACCGGCCCTCGTTGCGGGCGGCCTCGGCCTTGTTCTGCGAGCGCGTGGCGAACTGGTCCTGCTGCTCGCGGGTGAGCTGGAAGGCCTGGGCGACGTTCTCGGCGGTCTGGCCCATGTGGTAGCCGTTGAAGGCGTCCCAGAGCCCGTCCTTGATCATCGTGTCGACGAGCTTGATGTCGCCCATCTTCTGGCCGCCGCGCAGGT